>JBNGDQ010000357.1:0-1019 GCA_049975285.1 Thermoplasmatota archaeon | reverse complement strand
TACTTTAAGCAGCATATTGCTCCCGTCATCGAGGCATACTGCAGACACGGGTGGTACTTCGATGTCATCCAGCAATGCTATATAGTCAATGTGCGCGGCCGTGCCACCTTGCTGTGTTATCCGTACTTTATAATCGCCATCGATATCAGGGAGCGGTAACGCGGCTATCTCCCGTGTATAATACTGTGAAAAATGGAGTTCCTGCTGTACAACCCATCCAGTTTCTTGTTTCACCGAGATATAATAGGTTTCTGCCTCACTTCCGCCATTGGTTGATCCATAGGATATGTTATTGTGCTCTATAATATTGTCAATAGAATCACCGAATACCTGAATACCATACGAACAATTAATCAATATGTTGTTAACAATGGTAGTTCGGCAGGAATCTCCAAGATAAATCCCTTGTTCATCATTTCCAAATATCACATTCCCAGAGATATTACAATCATTTGCATCATCAATCCAAACACTTCTCCAGGGCGGGCCGAGGCTATCCGCAATAAATTCCATTGAAAAACCGGTGATGTTAACATAATCTGCCATGTCAACCTGAAACCCATAATCTGTGTATGTCACATTTGTTCTATTTTGATAGATGCCATTCGCTGCGTCGACCGTCGTATTCCCTACGAGCGACATTGTCTTATCGATGTAAACATTCCCCGCATAGTCTCCAGCATAGACGTACACAGTACCGCCCACGCTCACATTATCTACCGCGTCCTGAATGTTGTCGAAGCGAGTGTAACCCCAATCTGGGGTGGAGCTATCATAATCATCATCAACCCACACGTCTGTAGGTGGTGGTGGAGCTTGTACATTTATTGCAACAAATCCAAGGAAGACTATCAGTCCAATTATTGCCAAAAAACATTTCATGCCTGGTTTCATAGTTCCTCCACTTTTTATTGGTGTAATGTAACTATAAAAACCATATAAATCCTTCTTTTTTGGCATTCATTCGTAGAGACACGTATCCCACAGCTTGCTGTGGCGATGCCATGCAAATAAAGGAT
>JBNGDQ010000356.1:0-1054 GCA_049975285.1 Thermoplasmatota archaeon | reverse complement strand
TCACTATTGTCTTATGCCTCATGCTTTTGCCTCCATTTATGTTAACTGTTTTCGTTACAAAAATATTTGCCTTGGTTTATTATGATAGACGTCAGTAGATGCCCATACTGGTTTCTTCGCCCCCGTCAAGTGGCTACCACAGAGGGGTGGCTCGTCGTGGCCCATGGGGCGGGCATGGTTGGAGGGTCGGGAGGCAGTCATGGTGGCAGGGTCAACAGAGAAGAAAGAAAAAAATGGAGAGTAAAAAACTGCTAGATATTAAATATCCAAATCCTCTGCTCATCGCTTGCAGTATTACCGGAATCATCATAAGCAACAACCTTGATGGTATGCCAACCAATTACATATTCATCCCATAACCAGTTATATGGTTCCTCGGCGGGTGCTGCTTTCAGTTCATCGTCGATATACATCTCAATTTTTTCAATTTTGGATTGGCCGACGTTCCCTGCATGCTCATCAGTAGCATTTGCTTCTATATGGATGGCTCCCAGTATTATGGTTAATTCGTAATCTCTGATGTCCTCATCTCTAAGGTATATCTTTCCGTCAGCTGGCTTAACGATGTGGACTACTGGAGGCGTTGTATCTGGTGGATAGAGATAATCTGTAAGGATGCTATACCATTTCTCATACAGGTCATCATTTATCGGAAAATTAAGATGCTGAAATTCTGATCTGAAATCCTGTTCAAACGCTACGCTCAGAGCGGTTATTATATAGGTTGACTGCTCTGTTGCATTAGCACCGTCAGCGATAAAGTTAAACTTTTTACTCAGCTGGCTCTCAAACGCCTTTGCCACCTTTTCATAATTGTGCCAACCATATTGTTCACCGTAAAGGATCATTTTATAGTCCAATGCTTGGCTGGTCAGCACATCCTCTAAATCAAACTGGCAGCCTCCTCGGACATATTCTTCATACATGTGTTGCTGAAGTTGTCTTTCTTCGTCGAGATATATGTAGTCGAGGCTGTGTATAACATCTGAGGTTAGCCCATATTCATCCTGTTTTTCTAGCATCATATGGTAGGTATACATGGTGCTGATCACTG
>JBNGDQ010000355.1:0-1077 GCA_049975285.1 Thermoplasmatota archaeon | reverse complement strand
GCCTCCGACTGAACGGAAATAGTGCCACCGTAGCTCTCCACGATTTTTTTGGCCAGGTAGAGCCCGAGACCACTCCCCGGGCTGCCCCGTCGTTTTTTGCCGGGATGGAACAATTCCGTGCGAGCCTCCGGTGCGATACCCGTGCCATCATCGGCGACTGTGACGAGACAGCGGTCCTCGTTCTCCTCCCGGGTTACCGCTATAGTGATGGTGCGGCAGTCCGCATGGACGATAGCATTCTGGATCAGGTTGGAAAACACGTTTTCGAGGAGCGGGCCAGCCATGACGACGATATTGGTACCGGCGTAGCGGATGTCGACAGCCGCTTCAGCTGCCTGATGCTCAGCGCTCCGAATAGCCTGCGTGATGCAGTCGTCGAGCGCCACTGCCTCATATTCTGGCTCTCCCTCGATGGTGCGAAGGTCTCGCACTTTTTTGATGAGCTCGATGCTGGACTTGATGGCATGCAGCGCGTTGGAAAGCATCCCCTGCTGGTCCGCGTCGAGCGACGTCGTTTCCAGCATCTGCAGGTTGCCGTACACGACCATGTTTCGGTTGGCGACGTCGTGGCGCAGCAGTGAATTGTAGAATTCTCGCTCCTCCTCGGCTTCCTTCCGCTCAGTGATGTCCCGGTAGATGCCGAACGCCCCGATTTGCTCATCGTCTATAAAAATGGGGGCACCCAGCACGGAGACAGGCACCAGCGATCCATCCTTGCGCTTCCGGACGGTCTCCGTAGCCATGCCTTCTCCGCTGACAACCTTCCGGGTGATGGCTCGTCCCTCCTCGTATTTGTCTTCCGGGAGGATGAAGTCGTCGACGTCTTTGCCGCGTATCTCGTCGATGGTGTAGCCGAACAGCTCGGTGAAGGAAGGATTGACGTCGAGCACGCGATGCTGTGGGTCGGTGGAGACGATGGCTTCGGGGGAATCCTCGAATAGGGCCTGGAAGTAGGTCTTCTGGCGTTTGAGCTCCTGCTCGGTCTGCTTCCGCTGGGTGACATCCCTGATGGTGACAAAGGCCCCCAATATCTGGTCATGCCATTCAATGGGCGACGTGTTTATCTCTGCATAGAGG
>JBNGDQ010000354.1:0-1113 GCA_049975285.1 Thermoplasmatota archaeon | reverse complement strand
CTGCATGACGTCTCGCACGTTGAACACCACCATGTTCCTCGTTTCCATCAGGGAGCGCAAGTGGTATTCATGGGGAGAGAGCCCTTTATAACTCTTATTGCCCTCTTTTTCTTTTTCCATAATAACGTAATATGTTTTATATTTATAATGGTTGGTGCTGCGGGTCGTGGAGCGTGAGCCTTTACGAGTATATTGGCTGGCAGCTGGACAGGAGAACGTTTATTAACGCCGGCATAATTCCTCCTGTGCTTATCTCAGTCGTCGTCGCCGTCAAGGATGAACGCCCGCACATCCGGAAATGCATCGAGGCGTTATTTCGGCAGGATTACGACGACTACGAGATCATCGTCGTCGACGGCATGAGCACCGACGGCACCTACCAGCTTTTAGAGGAGCTCCAGGAGGAATACGATTTTCGACTGCTGCGAAACCCGAAGCAGAACGCGGCAGCCGGGCGCAACCGGGGCATCGCAGCCGCACAGGGCGGCATCCTCGCCTTCGTTGACGGCGACGCGGTTCCCGCCGATGACTGGCTCAGCCAGATTCAGGGAGCGTTTGAGTGCCAGGATGTGGCTGGCGTCGGTGGGCCTGACCTGCTGCCCGGGGACAGCATCTATAAATCACAGGCCATCGGCCGGGTGATGACGTCTCCGCTCGCCCGGGGCGGTCAGTTCAATCCCTCCACGCAGCATACCATGGACGGCGACGCCCAGTACGTGGATCATATTCCCTCCTGTAATCTCGCCTTACGCCGGGAGGTGCTCGACGACGTGGGATTATTCGACGAGGCATTCGTTAAGGGACAGGACCTTGAACTCAACTATCGGATTCGGCGAGCTGGCTATAGACTCTATTACACGCCGTGCATCCGGGTGGTCCACTACCGCAAGCAGCACATCCGTAACTTTGCCCGCCAGATATACAAGTGGGCGAAAGCCAAGGTCGCCATCGTCAAAAAACATGGGATGCGCGGCCTGCTTAGCCACATCTATCTCTGGCCTGCCTATGGATTGATGGGGCTCCTTGCCGGTCTTCTCCTCTTTACCCTTCTCGGTATCCTCGACTGGATGCTGGTGCTGCTCTTTCTCGTTGGCATGCTGTACTCCCTGCTGG
>JBNGDQ010000353.1:0-1126 GCA_049975285.1 Thermoplasmatota archaeon | reverse complement strand
GCACTCTGGCGGGGATGGCCATCGACGCTGGCCGGGTAACCATGCTGCATGGGCTCGAGCATCCCGTCAGTGGGCATTATGACGTGGCGCACGGAGCTGGCCTCGCGGCGCTGTCCGTCGCGTATCTTGAACACGTGGGCCAGGCTTGCCCTGACCGGTTGCAACGGGTGGCTGCAGTGTTCGGCCGGGAGACGGATGATCCGGTTCGGGGAACCGTACAGGAGATGCGGGAGCTGTTGCAGGCGGTGGATATGGATATCGGACTGTCGGATCTCGGCGTCGCTGCTGATATGGTAGATCGACTGACGGAGGATGCCATGGGAAGCGGGCAGATGGATGCGACGCCCTGCAAGCTCGATGCTGCGGACATCCGGGCGATATATCATGAGTCACTGTAACGAATACATTCCCTACGGGCTTCTCCCTCTTTCTCCCCCACCGCTATAGCTTAGTCATCTGAAGAGTTAAATCCTTAAAGCCGAGCGTAATGCAAATATATGCTTACCATCGGCGTACTTGCCTCCGGCACGGGAACCAACCTCCAGGCCATCATCGACGCCTGCGAGTGTGGCGACATCAACGGCCGGGTGGGCGTCGTCGTCAGCGACAACAATGATGCCTATGCCCTCGAGCGAGCCCGGCAGCACGACATCAACGCGCGGTTTATCGATGCCTCAGACCCGGAGCAGCATGAACGTGAGATACAGGCTACCTTCGAGGAGCACGACGTCGGGCTCGCGGTCGGCGCCGGCTACATGCGCATCTTCTCGCCACGCTTCATCCAGGCCTGGTACGGACGTCTCATCAACATCCACCCGGCGCTGCTGCCCTCCTTCAAGGGCACCGACGGGCAGGGCGACGCGCTCCGGTACGGCGTCAAGATATCCGGGTGTACAACGCATTTCATGGACGAAAAAGCCGATCATGGCCCCATCATCCTGCAGGCCGCCGTCCGCGTGCACGACGACGACAGCCGTAGCGATCTGGCTGAGCGCATCCTCCAGGTTGAACATCAGTTACTGCCGCGGAGCATCGACCTCTTCGAGCAGGACCGCCTGCACATCGAGGGACGACGAGTGCATATAGCGCCCGGTGACAGCTGGCAGGATCGAGCCCTGCCCGGCGT
>JBNGDQ010000352.1:0-1129 GCA_049975285.1 Thermoplasmatota archaeon | reverse complement strand
GGAAAACAGGTCCTCAGCCCTCAATGACAGACCGGGCACGAGGGAATCGGCGCGAATGACATCATCGCCGCTGTAAACCCGCACGCCCTTTTCACCTTGCAGATACTGGTGGATTTCTTTCTGGCTGGGATAGACCACCCACACCTGCTCGGTCCCTTTGGCGAGATAGGTGCGCACCTTTGCCAGCACAGTTTCCACGCTGTCATCGGGCGACATGACCTCGACCGCCAGGTCAGGAGCACCGGGAAACGGTCGCGCCAAGTCGTAGCCCGTTGGAATGCGCCCTTTGCGAATGAAACAGACATCAGGGACATACGCCCCACGAATGCCCTGTCCATGCATATCCAGCAGGCAAATCAAGCCATCCATGAACACGTACCCCGCGCCGCCTTGCTCGACCGCGGTGTACAACGCCCGGTAGATGTTTCCGGCGATGATATGGTGCAGCATTCCAACCGGAGCCATGCGGATCACTTCTCCGTTCATAACCTCAACCTGGGCATCGGCCCCTAATGCCATGAGTTCTTCTTCGGTTATCAACCCAAGTTGTGTAGCGCTCATCGTATCAATTCCTTCAATCACAGCTATCCGTCATTTTAGCATATTTGACCGGGACCCACCGACGTTTACCGCGGCTGAAGCGCGCCGAGCATCCCCACCTGCTCGGCTATCACGTTCATCACGCCGTCCCGCCGCTGGACCACGCCTTCGACCAGCAGCAGGCTCGCCCCGTGCAGCACACGCCGGGTCCGCTCGTACACGTCCGGCCACACGATGACGTCCAGCAGCCCGTGCTCGTCCTCCAGCGAGATGAAGTGCACCCCCTTGGCCGTGGGCGGCGCCTGGTGCATCACCACCAGCCCGGCGACCCGGACCGTCGCGCCGTTCTGCCGTTCGCGGACCGCCGCGCTGTTCAGGACGCCGCGCCCATCCAGCCACGCGCGGTAGAACTCCATGACGTGCCCCTCCACCGATACGCCCAACAGCGACCGCTCCAGCGCGAACCGCTCGACCTCGGACAGCTCCGGCAGTTGCACGCCGTCGTCGGAGAAGGCCAGCTCTAGCTCGTCGGCCTGATAGCGCAGCTTGCCCAGCTCCCACAACAGCCTGCGGCGCGAGACCTCCCAGC
>JBNGDQ010000351.1:0-1143 GCA_049975285.1 Thermoplasmatota archaeon | reverse complement strand
GTCTGCTGAGATGTTGTTGCCGGCTATCTGGAATCCAGAGAAGCTTATCGATGAATCATCTACGTTCTCTCCCCAGTTCTGGGGGTTGTTGAAATGAATACCGTGCCGGTCGACGTTTAGCTCGTTGCCGCTGACGTTAAATATGCCGAGGGAAAACACCGCTCCATCCAAATTATAGGCCCACTTTTTGAGGTTATTGAACTCCATGCCGGTACCGGTCGTAGTAATGGCATTGTCCGTCACCCGCACGTCGCCGAATGTTGCCCTGCCCCCGGTCATATTGTACCCCCAGCAGGTTAAATCGTTGAGATAAATGCCAGTGCTGCCGGCATCGATCATGTTGTTCTGCAGGTAAATTCCCCCAAAGACGAACTGGGCTGAGTTCTGCACCTCACAGCTGAGATTTCTTAGGGAATAAAGATGGACGCCATAGCTCCCCGTGGTAACACCATTATCTGCAATTACCAGGGGCCCGATGCTGCAAGAGCTACTGTCCTGCATGTCGTATCCCCAGTTCTCCGCTGCCATATACACCGCACTGTTGCCAGCATCGATAGTGTTGTTGTGTATAACATGGTCGCCTACAATGAAGGACTGGCTGCCCGTGAGACCATATCCGATGTTGGTGACGTCGAGGTTGATGCCGTCCACGCTGGCATCTATGACGTTGTTGCTGAACGTGAAGCCCGGCGCTGAGCAGTTGATGCCGTAGGAGGCGTTGGTGATGTTGAACCCGTCGATGGTCACGTTGTTTGCCGTGATGTTGAAGGCCGTTCCCCCCATGGCGTCCACTATTGGCTGGGATCCGTTGACGAGAGTGATTTCCTTGTCTATGACGACGTTTTCCCGGTAGGTGCCGTCGTAGACGATGATGGTGTCACCTTCGCTGGCGTTGTCTATGCCTTCCTGTATGGTGCGAACGTGCCACGAGTCATACCAGCCCGGGGCGGCGTCGTCGTCCACCCAGATGTCGCCATGGGGCTGTGCCTCCACCGACGGCGGCAGCAAGGCCGCAATGGCAGCCACCAATAATCCCATTGTTACTAAGGCAAAAATTTGCTTTTGATTCATAGTCTGCACTCCTCTTTCTTTTACCTAACAAAATTAGGTACGGTATACGATACAATAATCCTATAAAAAAAT
>JBNGDQ010000350.1:0-1155 GCA_049975285.1 Thermoplasmatota archaeon | reverse complement strand
TCGCTTGCCGTCAGGGTGACCTCGACGGTACCGAGATACCAGCCGTTGGTTCCATTCGGCTCCGATGGATTGAAGGTCGCAACCGTCTCCGGGACGGTGATGCTCGTTATGTCAAACGATTCTTCAGCCGCGATAACGCTGTTGCCGACTATGTCAACTGCGTATATGGTGTAGGTATATGTACCCGTGGCGGAGTAGCTTTCATTCCGGTAATACGTGTCTGGGGCGACGCTGTCCATGGTCAAGTTGGCGTGTGATGTATCGGGGAACTCGACATCGAGGTACAGCGTCGCGACACCGGCGCCGTTGTCGGTCGAGGTGCAGGAGATGTTCACGTGCTGTCCTTCAGTCTGCGAGGCGGGAGATGCCTGGATGTTCGTGATGCCCGGCGGGGTTACATCTAAGGCCGCCTGTTCATCGGCCGTGGAGGGTGCCGCCTCGATGTTCACCGCAACGTCTTGGGCGCGGGCAGCGAACTCGTAATATCCTTCGCCGGACGGGAAATCAAAACTCCACTGCCAGGGAAACGCCGTGTCTGTGCTGTAGGATGTCCACGATGTCCACGATGCGTTATCCGAGCTATATTTATAGAGCAGGTCAACCCTGTCGACCGCATAGTTGTCGGTTACCGTGGCCGTCAGCGTGGCGCTGCCGCTGTACCAATATCCTGATAGGCTGTCAACCGAGCTCGAAGGAGGAGTGGTATCCTCGAGCGTGAAATCATACACTGCCGAGGCATTCCAGCCGGTCGCATTGCGGGTTGTTACCACGTAGGTATAGGTGCCGAGAGGGGCAGGATGGGCATACGTGCCTTCATAGTACCACGGGTTGTACGGATTGGGCGTCATGGAATAGTTGCCCATGAGCGTGGCATTTGGATAATATATCTCAACGTATGCTTCATCTGCATTGGTTATCGTGGCGGTGATGTTGTTGCCCCCTGGAACCTCTATCGGGTCAGGTGCATCGTTTACAGAGCCAATGTCTGGCTGCGCCAGAGCGATGAAGGCGGCCGCCATCGCGAGCAACAGTGCCGCGGCAAGTGTGACCTTTTTGTAATTCATACGCCTTTATCTCAAATACTATTATAAAATATTTGGTCGACGTCTGAGCGTGAGGCTAATCTGTGTCCTTTTATATCTTTCTCAGATAGGA
>JBNGDQ010000349.1:0-1155 GCA_049975285.1 Thermoplasmatota archaeon | reverse complement strand
TACCGCTCGGATACTTCTTCATGCCTGGCCCGGGCCGACCCTCGCTCTCGTATCAGGTCTACGTCGTCTGGATGAATGATATCCCAGAAACTGAACTCCTCTCCGTACACCTCGACGGCGGTGTAACCGGTGAGCTCTTCAAAGGCCGGGTTGACATACTGGAATCCCTTCTCCGGGTGAATGATATAGATGGCGTCGTGGGCGTTCTCCACCACGCTGCGATATTTTTCCTCTGCTTTTTTCCAGGCGGTCATGTCTATGAGGGAGGCCACGCTTTTTTTTGTTCCCTCAATCATGTCAATGGTCAGCAGGACGTTTTTTATGGTTCCCTGTTTGTCCATAAATCTAAACTCATATTGTTTCGGGGCCGCCTCCGCATTTTTTCGTCTATCGACATGATATCGCTTCATCTTTTCCAGGTCATACGCGACTACGAACTCCGTCCAGCTCATCTTTCCCTCGATGTCCTCCCGAGGGTAGCCGGCGAGCTCCGCAAATTGAGTGTTCACCAGCGATATCGTGGTATCATCCTCCAAGATACACGTAGCTGCCCCGGTATTTTCAAAGACCGTGCGGTATTTACTCTCGCTTTCCTGCAGCTCATTTTGCGCGATTATCCGCTGGAGCGCGATGGAGGCCTGCCAGATAAACGTTTCCAGAATAGTTGTATCCTCAATCGTATCCCCTTTTTTGAGGATGATGGTCACGTTGCCAAACAGGTCATCTCCCTTCACCAGGTCAACGGTGTACATGTCTCCGATATGCAGCAGTTTTTCTATAGCCCTGGCTACAGGTTGTGGAATCTTGCCATGGGTTAGCTCAGATATACCGGCGGATATCTGCATCATTTTACCCTCGTGCAGGGCATCTCTGTATTTTCCATGCAACTGGAATTCCATGCCCACCGGGTCCCTGCCGAGGTGTTTCAGCAGAGATGACGCACGTTGCCCCAGTCCTGCCACCATTTCCACTCTATGGCAGTCCGATGATGCATCCTTTACGGCGACGACCACGACGGCGTTATCAACGCGTTCCCGGATGCTTTTAGCCACAAACTGATACAATTCGTCCGCCTGTGACATGTTATTGAGTCGTGTGGCCGCCCGGGCCAGGAACTCCGTGTTCTCAATATGTTTCACTCGCTCCGTTACATCC
>JBNGDQ010000348.1:0-1219 GCA_049975285.1 Thermoplasmatota archaeon | reverse complement strand
ATTTTAAATATTGTGTACTGATTTGGTTATAGAACTCTTGGGAGGCTTCAAATATGAATAAGGTGGCCACTATTTTGATGTGTGTAGGTATTGCAGTACTATTTGTAATGCCGCTTTCGTCAATTGAAAGTACTGTATTGGGAATACACACTGATGTTGCTCGTGTGAATATGGAGGCGTTGGATGGGGGGTGGCTTGAGGAGCGTGACGGCGTTAAGATTTTGCATTTGAATGGGTCCTATTATGATATGGGCTACCAGCATGGATATTTGCTTAGCGATGAGATTCGAATACAAAAACGTATGATGCTTGATTTCTTTGAAGATATGGGGTTTCCATATGATGTCCTTGTGGAGCGGTGGAATGAGATGAAGGGGTATGTACCTGAACCGTATATGCAGGAGATGCAGGGGATGGCTGATGGCTCTGGTATTTCTCCTGAAGAAATATTTGTGTTGAATACGCTGCATGACACGGCTAATTTTCTCTCCTGTTGTGGTGCCATCATGTGGGGTTCCGCAACTGCTGATGGGAAACTCATTCACCTGAGAAGTGGAGATTTAACCATTTTTATGCAGGATGCTGAAACAGGGACATACTGGCAGGAGCTCCAAGCGGTGATTGTACATAATCCTGATAATGCATATGCATCGGTGAGCCCCATGTGGATAGGCTGCGTGGGAAGCTATGGCGGGTTCAATGAGAAAGGTATCGCCGTCGGTGAGACCACGTGCTGGACTGATGATACCACACTGCATGGTACCTGTGCTGGCTTTCGGATGGGATTAGTGCTCGACCAGGCTGCCTCTGGCACAGAAGCTATAACGATTTTGGAGACCAATAGAACCTGCGGCTGGGATTTGTTGGTGTCTGATGCCAATATTCCTGAGGGTTATGTCCTCGAGCAGACTGCTAATGTATCTCATGTCTGTACATGGGATGATGCCTCTGAGTCAACTGACCCTTTCTGGATGATAGAGGATGTGCTGCGGCGGGCAAATTGCTTTGTGCATCCCGATATGGCAGCATTGCAACGAGAACATTATGATATCAGCAACATGAGAAGTATCCTCCGATTGGTAACAGGGCAAGATAGCTATTATGGTATCTGGAGGCATTATGTGGCTCTGAGCAAAGGGATTGAGAGTATCTGGGGAGCTATGAATGTTAACACGACGATGGCTATGTGTCAGGAGTTCTATCAAGGTAAAAACGACCT
>JBNGDQ010000347.1:0-1226 GCA_049975285.1 Thermoplasmatota archaeon | reverse complement strand
TCACTCAATATGGGAGAAAATGTCGAAGGCGCCCTCTGCTACCTCCTCGGCTGGCTGACGGGCATCATCTTCTACCTGATCGAAAAGGAAAACGAGTTCGTCCGCTTCCATGCACGGCAGTCCATCCTGGTGTTCCTGCCCCTCTCGATACTGTCGTTCATCTTCAGCGGCGGCTTCATGTTCGGGGGTTTGTTCTGGAGCGGCTGGTTCTTCCTCGTGGCTATCGGCTGGCTCATCTCGCTGCTGATGTTCATCCTCTGGCTCGTCCTCATGTTCAAGGCCTACCAGGGCGAAAAATTCAAGTTACCCATCGTGGGCGACATCGCGGAACGCGGCTTCTAGCCTGCCAGAACGCTTTTAACCCGTCATCTGTTTCAGGTAGATGATGGGAGGGCACCGTTTTAGCACCGCGGCCGACGTCCTGGACTTTCTCGAAGATGAGGGCAGCGATGTCAAATACATCAATATGCTGTTCCCGGATATCCTCGGTGAGCTCCGCGGCTTCGACATCCCGGTCTACGAGCTCCAGCAGGCATTCGAGGACGGCAAAGGCTTCGATGGCTCATCCATCGAGGGGCTTGCCAGGATAGAGGAAAGCGACCTCCTCGCCCGGCCTGACCCGGAAACGTTCAGGGTGCTCCCCTGGCGGTATGCGGCTAACGGGGAAACCTACCGCGTCGGCTGCCTCTTCTGCGACATTTACAACACTGACGGGAGCCCCAACCAGTGTGACACCCGCTACGTGTTGCGGCGAATGCTGCAGCAGGCCCAGGAGCAGGGCTTTTCATCATTCAAAATCGGTCCGGAACCCGAGTTCTTCTACTTTGAGAGCCATCGGAATATGACGGTGCTCGACAAGGGTGACTACTTCAGTATGGGCATCGGCGACCCCTACGGGCAGCTGCGCAAGGAGACCGCGCTCGGCCTCCTCGACACGGGCATCGTGACCGAGTATGGACACCACGAGGTAGCGCCGTCGCAGCACGAGATCGACCTCAGGTATGGTGACGCCCTGGAGATGGCTGACATCGTGATGCTGTTCCGGTACATCGTCAAGGAATACGCCAGCCAAGCCAACGTGTATGCGACGTTTATGCCCAAGCCGCTGGATGATGAAAACGGCAACGGGATGCACGTACATCAATCCCTCTGGAACGAGGAGGGCAACGTCTTCTTCGGCGAGGACGACCCCTACAATCTCTCCCGTACCGCGCGAGCCTACACCG
>JBNGDQ010000346.1:0-1231 GCA_049975285.1 Thermoplasmatota archaeon | reverse complement strand
GTAGACGACGTCACCGACCTGCAACGTTGGCTCCATCGAGCCCGAGGTGACCACGTACCAGCGGGATGACTGGCTGGCCATGGGCAGCACTACGAACGCTAGGACGAAGACGGCGAGCACGACGATGAGGAGCACGTTGCCAAGGGTTTCTTTTTTCATGTATTATCTCCATGGTTGCCTATAATGACGTTTCCAATGCTTGTTTCTATATCAGTGAGGCCCTGGTAGCTGTAGGGATTCATCTGTTCCATTGCATGAAACGTGATGTCGAAGGCTACCTCTCCGTCCATGATTTCTTGGCGTGTCCCATTCATGTGGATGCTTATATTGAGCGTATACGTAGTGGAGGGTTTGAATGCTGATATCTTGCTTGGAGATGTTAGCCAGATACATTTGCCCGCTAGTTCTGATAGATTTTTATGTTCATTCAATGGAAGCAATATGTGTTCTTGGTCGGTAGAAGGGTCGGTAATGGAGAGGTCCAGTTCTACCTGGTTTTTTAGGCATGGACCGGTGCTTTCCGTGAAACAGAACTGTATGTAGCTCATGGCAGTGTTCGCGGGCTTAGCGATGCTTTCCACTTCAAAGGTGAAACGGCTGCCCAATCTATCTACAAGGCGAATTTTGTATATTGTGACGTCCTCGTAAACAATCTCGGCTTCTTTTCCTGCTTCTGTGATGGTGAACGGCGTGGTTATACCGTCGTACTTGAACTCCCCGGATATTGGTACCGTGCCGTTGCGGAAGGTAACATTGAAGGTATCGGTCAGTCCTACCGTTTCGTCTTCGCCCAACTGGATGTCGGCACCCTCAAATTTTACACAGGTTGGCTTTGCCTCATAGTTGTAGGTCGTCGTTGAGCCGTTGGATCGTGCTATCTCGATACTGCCCTGTTTTTCGTCTTCACCGTAGCTGTGGACAACACCCCTCCCGGCGGGATATCGCCGAACGTTGTTGATACACATCTCTACCCTAGCCGGAGTACTCTGCTCAGTGAGATGCAGCTCGACGTCTCTATAGTAGGTGCCTTGCGGGGCAGCATTTTCTACGACGACAACAGGACCGTCCAGGGGGTTATGGTCGTTTATCTCCAGGTCGAGGTGGCCCGTGGTAACCGAGGTTGATGTGCATTGCTCTCCATCATTGAAATAGGATGACGTCCCGGCTAGTAAGGCTGATGTGACGCTTATGATGAGTATGATGAACAGCGTTTTTTTTATCATGTCAGTAG
>JBNGDQ010000345.1:0-1244 GCA_049975285.1 Thermoplasmatota archaeon | reverse complement strand
TTTCTCGGTAGCCGCTAAAATCGTATTTATAGTAGTTGGTCGTGCAATTACCGATGGCAGAGGGTATGGTCCCCCAGGATGATAATGGATCAAAGTTTGTGTGCTGCCATTCTGAGGCTGCGTGTACGTTTGCCGTGTACCAGTCATATAGTGGGTTGCCGGGGAGATCTAGATAGGGGTCTCCGATATCGATGCCGCCGGGGTCAGCCGTTGTGGCATATAACGTGTTGCCGAGGTTCATATCTCGCATCCGCCGAATTGTGTGCTGGTAGGGATTGTTCCAGATGTCGGTAGAAAATGGGTCCTTGGGGTTTCGCTGCTCGTGTACCAAATCTATTCCAAAATCATAAGAGGTTACCTTCTCATCTTTCTCGTCCCGTGGATTTAATCCTAAATCGATAACAATATCACCAGGTATCACGTATTTGCTTACTAGGTCGGTCTCCGCATAGCGAGATTCATAGATGCCAATACCAGCAGGTGCCCCTGCAATCCCAGGCTCGTTATTCCAGTCTTTGTTGAACGGGCACGACGTAACGATAGCGAGATAGATGTTATCTTGGTCATTGTCCAGATACATAGCCTCTACGTCATACCATTCACCGCCTGCAGGCTCTGTTCTCCCGGGGCTTAATATGTCGGAGCTGGTATCCCAGTCATCGAAGCTCCAGGTGCCATACCAGTCAGTTTCCATAAAGCTGACGGTATCGGTGTGGTTTGTGGGCGTGAAACTGTCTCGGTTGAATGAGTAATATCCGTTTGCCCGGGTTTCTGTTAAGTCGAGTTGTAATTGTACACCGAAGTAGTCTTTGAGGAGAGTATCTTGGAGTGTGAAGGTTTGGCCACTAAGGTTTACGAGGGTTTTTGCTTCGTATTCTATGTGGATGGATTCTCCAGGTGGGAGGGGTCCAGGGATGGTCCAGGTGAGATTGTGGGCGTCTAGAATGGTGGGGTCGATGGGTGTGGAACTGCCGGGTATATATTCAAGTGTTGTGTGGAGGGTGTCTGTGATGATGATGTCAGTGAGGTGGTCGTTGCCGGTGTTGGTTATGGTAATGTTGTATCGGGCGGTGGTTCCGACTGCTGCAGTGGCGACCCATGTGTTTCCGTTCCAGACGGTTTTTTGGATGTTGAGGTCTGGTGTGAGTATGTACATGCCGGCGTCCCAGGTGAGGTCGGTTTCGCCGTGTGTGAGGGTGGTCCAGTCGGTGTATCTTGTGGTTTCATCGGCGTCGGAGTCATCT
>JBNGDQ010000344.1:0-1258 GCA_049975285.1 Thermoplasmatota archaeon | reverse complement strand
TCCACATTTTGAAAAATGATTTTTTTAATGTAAATTGCTGGTATTATTATGTACATGAAAAAAATCCACCGGTGTTTTTTATGGTTCTCCTTCTTAAGTATCTTTTTGCAGGGATGCGGAGAGAGAGATGATTTTATGCAGCATTCAGAGTTGCTCTCTCACAATGCCGTGAAAGAATTATATACTATTATGTACGACTACTACCTATGGTACGATAATCTACCATCAGTACCACTCTACTATTATAACGACCCCGAAACCCTGATGGAAGATGTTGTATACACTCCTGTCGACCGCTGGAGCTTTGTCTCTACCGTAGAAGAGATGAAAAAATATTTCGAGACAGGTGCAATGATTGGTTACGGGGTGCTTTTTCTTACAAGAGATGATGACTTATGGGTGGGGTATCTCTATGATGATTCGCCTTTAAAAAAAATGGGCGTTAAAAGAGGATGGCGATTACAGAATGTTGACGGACAAAAAGTCAACTCATCTAACCTGGGAGATGTTATTGGTGACGGACAAAGCCATACATTAACATTCCTCGACGAAGACACATCTTTGAAATCGGTTACTGCCTCACCTTCCGAGGTGAATATTAACACGGTTGTCTATTCCAGTATCATTGATATAGATAGCACGAAAGCGGGATATATGGTGCTGGAGTCATTTATTGAGCCATCAATTGCCGAAATAAACAGCGTTTTTAGCTCTTTTGTGGCAGAGGGCATTGATGAGCTGATCCTTGACCTGCGTTATAATGGAGGCGGGTTAATTAGTGTAGCAGAGCATCTTGGCAATTCTATCGCTGCACAAAAAACTTCCGGGAACATCTTCTTTAAGTATATTTTTAATGATAAACAGTCGAGCAGCAATGAGATTATCTATTTCAGGAACAACGACTATAACCTGGGATTAAACAGGCTGATCGTGATTACAACAAACAATACCGCCTCGGCAAGCGAACTGGTTATTAACGGGCTCAAACCATATATTGATGTAGTATTGGTAGGCACCACCACGCATGGAAAGCCTGTTGGCATGATACAATACGAGTACGAAGAGCATGCTTTCCTTCCTGTTGTTTTCGAGACAGTAAATGCCAACGATCAGGGAAAATTTTATGACGGAATACCTGTTGACGTGCAGGCATGGGACGACTATACAAAAAACTGGGGAGATACTACCGAAGCTTCTTTAAAGGCAGCAATAGATTATATCAGGGGAGTGAAGTCAACATCTTCTCCCGGGTTTGTTG
>JBNGDQ010000343.1:0-1274 GCA_049975285.1 Thermoplasmatota archaeon | reverse complement strand
CGTTCCTGCAGCGGCGTCGCGTCGTCCGGCCGTACAGTATGCTCGTGGAGGCCGAGGGAGGCATGGTAGCACAGGCGGAGCACACGATGCTGGTCACCGAGGATGGCTGCGAAATACTGACCGAGGCGGGATAAGCGCCACCGTCTATAGCATCTTTTTTGAGATAATGACTTTACCTCTCAAAGGGCGTTGTCTGGCTGTCCTGAGCGAAACCTACAGTGATTTAAATAAACATGCTGGTTTGCCCTAAAATTGAGGGCGATGGTTTATAGAGATGAACGAATCTGTTTAGGCGGTCACAATGAATAGATTAACAAGCATTCTGGTCGGTGGACTGCTGCTGACAGCTGCTCTGCCGGTGACGTATACATTTACCGGGGCAAGCGATGAAGTAACAAGCAGTTTACGTGTAGAGTTCCCTCCCGGATATCTTACGGAAAGCAACGGGGATGACGGTAAAGAGCTATGGGCCGTAGTCGTGGTAGCTCTGGGAGAGTCTCTTGAGCCGTACATCTACGATGCACTGGTGACAACAGAGAACTGGAATCCGTCGCATATCCGACTGCTGTGGAAGGAAGCAGCCACCAGGGAGAATATTTTGTCGTCGCTTGACTGGCTACGAGACAATGCCGACGAAAATGATACCGTTCTCTTCGCCGTCGACAGCCATGGGACGTACCATCAAGGCAGATACGGTATATGGCCGTGGGATGGATATTTTGACGGTGGTTTCATAACGGTGGACGAGCTGGATGCCAAACTTGATGCCATCCAATGCCAGGAAATGTGCCTCATATTTGAGTGCTGTTATAGTGGTTCGTTCGTGGATACCGCCACTGCAAATAAGCGATGTCAGATAACGGCATTCAGATCGGCGTTTACTGGAGGTGTCGGCGGCAGCAACCGGGTGGTCCTGATGTCAGCATCGGGCAGCGGATTGAGTGCGCACTGGCAGCATCATCAAGTGCTCACTGGTACAACCATCGAGATATCGTTTAGCTCGCTTCTCGGCCAGGCATTCGAGCAGAAAATTGATGACAATGCAGATGGCATGTGTTCCGCGGAGGAGGCATTTCGATATGCCCGACTCCGCTGGCTGCCGTGGGCTGCTCTCCTTGCGTTCAACCCAAGCATACAGATTCCGGTGCGGCTCTTCTATGGTTCCTTTGTCAATCCATTCCCGAGCATGAATGACGGCTATGAAGGCGACCTGGCAATCGTCTTCTGAGACAAAGCTCGATAAAAACGATAGAGATATAAACACCATTTCTGCT
>JBNGDQ010000342.1:0-1287 GCA_049975285.1 Thermoplasmatota archaeon | reverse complement strand
GGGTCAGGATCCCCGCCGGTCCAACTCACATGCGTCTTGATCCCAATATCCGATGCTTCATCACTGGGATGTGGATCACTGGGCATGTTCGGCGGATTGTTCACCAATGTTTCTGCTAGTGCAGAAACGCTCGAGATGGTTACAACAGTACACACTAGACAAACCAGTAAGGCTTTTCTCATGATTTATCCTTTATGTTCCTACACTGCGTCAACTATTAGGGCTACACGACGCCAGACCGGGGCTGCTCGGCCTCACCAGGGAACGTTTCATCATCGTAAGGATTTTGATTGTTCTCCTCGTAGTTGCCGTCTTCCCCGTTCGTATACTGGTTGTTATCACCAGATGCCATGACGGTGTTGACAGCAAACGACATGGCCAACAGGGCCACTGCAAATACAGCTACATATTTTATTTTCCACATTTTCATTCACCTTCATTCTACACACGTAACATATAACGCGTGTTAAACGGAATAACGCCATAGTAGTATATAATATTTGTACAAAATCATACCAAAATCATCCCGCGATAGGGTACATTCTGCTACCAGACAAAGAGGTATGCAGCATACTTGTGGTTAGAAAAAAGGAAAAAGGTATGGTAGTGCTTTAGTCTTCCTCGACGCCGCCCCATCGAGAGATGTAGTAGATGCCTAACACCGCCACCAACGTGACGATAATCGCCCCTACAATAGCGAGGGCAGCACCTGTTGCATCCTCGAATTTACTCACGTTCAAGCCACCCATGTTCATCAGCCCGATGATGATATCTCTCCATATCAGGGCAATGATGAACCCGAAAGCACCCCCGATTGCCACTGCAATCGTCTTCTTCATTTCTGCTTTGCTTGGAGTTACAGCCATACGTATCCCCTCAAATACATGAAAATACCTATTCATATATACCACTATCGAAATATTCTCAAACAGAGGGAGGGCAGGAGGAGGGTAAAAGCATCATGGAGGTAATCACGATTAATTCACCACCTGTACATGGCCTGCCCTCACAATACCATCCAGCCACTATTAATAACCATTTCGAAAAAAATTGCAGGGCAGGAAAAAACGCGGTGGTTAAATAATGTCTTCCGACGGGTTTTTCCTGCCCCTAACATAATAAGTCCAGAGTGCTGATACACCTTTTGATTGGAGCGAGTTGCTGTATCGAATGATGCATTATTTGAAAACCCTCCGGGATGTAGCGACCGTAAGCTTTATCGTGCATTACCTGTTTAAACACTGAGGGGCGGGCATAAAAAAATGTGAAATATATGGCCTCCACGGC
>JBNGDQ010000341.1:0-1301 GCA_049975285.1 Thermoplasmatota archaeon | reverse complement strand
GTGTAGGTGATTTCGACGTCTTTGTCATCCTGAAGACCACTGTTGCCGTCATCGCTGCCGTCCGAGGTGCCAGTCTGGAAGCGACCGACGTCGCCGGTGCCAAGGTAGTACTCAATGACGAGCGCATATCCATCTATATCCTTGCTGTTGTCGTTGCCGTCGACATCGAGGGGTTCCTCTATCCCAAGAGGGTCTTCATCGTAGAATTCGAAGCGAACGATGTGTGAGCGGTCGTCTGAAACGTTGGTGGTCACGCTCCAGTTAACCGTGTAAGGGGTATCGATGTCCAGTTCCTGGGCCTCAGCCGGTAGATGATCTGTTATGATAATTCCATCCACGTATATCTTACAAAAGATCTGTCCCACACTCCTGTCAGCAGGCCATCTGTCAACCATATCCTTCACCCGGATGCGGTCAATGCTCACCCGGATACCGGCATCCTTGGTAGGGATAAGATCTAGGCTGTCATCCACGCCGTCATTATCAGTATCAGCATTCTGCGGGTCAGTCCCCATCTTATATTCCTCATAGTTCGTCAGCCCGTCGCCGTCAAGGTCGGTATTACGGTCAGCCGGGTCCTCTGGATCCAGTCCGTTTGCTTCCTCCCAGTCGTCGGGCATGCCGTCGTTATCGCTGTCTGGGCCGCCGTTGCCTCCACCGTCATCGTTGTACAGCATGGGAGCGATGATGATGGCCGCGATGACCAGCAGCGCTACCACAAAAATAGCTATCAGGACTTTGGCGGAGGCCATCCGGTCTGCTATGGATGGACCGTCCAGCGGGGCGCCACACGCCGTGCATGTTACGGCGCCATCAGGGTTTTCCTCCCCACAAATATCACAGATAGTCGCCATTTCCTCGCTTCCTACAATAAGCATGGCCTTAAAAATGTATCCGTGGCTAGGTTCGGGTCAGGATGTCCGCAATCATTTTTCTGAAATCAGAGGGTAGCGTGGTCCGTTCGATGACATCCTTTGCGCCGGCCTGCTCGAGCTCCTGGGCCCACCGGGTGGCAAACCAGGCTGTATAGCCATAGATGCGGGCTTTCGGGTCGATGTCCAGGATTTGCCGGGTGGCCTCCACGCCGTCGATTTCTCCGTCGCCCCATTGGGTCAGGTTGAGGTCCATGATGACGAGGTCGGGCGTGAGGTCCTTCCCCATGAGCTCCCGATATCGTTTGACGCCTTCCTCACCGGTGAGCGCCGCGTGTACCTTTATATCCAGGTCGAGCAGTGACAGGTTTCGATGGATGAGATCCTGCATGGTGTCTTCATCATCGACCACGAGCACAATATATGGCG
>JBNGDQ010000340.1:0-1332 GCA_049975285.1 Thermoplasmatota archaeon | reverse complement strand
CCTTATGTATGATGTCGCAAAGATATTACATATCGCAGACAGGGAATACCCCAAGATAGCTTTATTTACTTGCCTGACCATGTTTAACGGGTTCCTTGCAAGCTATATCGTCACTTCATCAAAATGGATATTTTTTGGATTTAGTTCTATAACGTTCATAGGTCTTCTTTATATAATACTGCAAGGTAAAAACAACCCTGCATTTAGATCTCTTAAACCATTTATTATCTTTAGCTGGTCTCTTTTTCCAGTAGTATTTTTGTTGGCTCCCACCGGTCTTGAGGTCCTTGACACGATAGTATCAGAAAGCCTTTATCTTATTTTGGATGTGGTCACAAAATTATTTTTTGGTATCCTTACTATTAAAATGAAATAATCGGTAACGTGGCATACAAAAATTGCAAAAATATTTTTATCCCGTTCAGGCGAGATGGCGGATGATGTATTGGTGTATCTCATCATTGATAGCAATCTGGGAGTTGTGGTCCGCGTCGCCGTTGGGCCGTGCTTCACCGGTCACGATGTATAACGGCGCACCCTCAAGGTAGGGGCTCTCAGTCGGTACGAGGCCGTCCGTGGTATGCGCCACGCCGTCTCCGTCGAAATCTTTTGGCTCTCCAATGCGGAATCCAATATCTGAGCCGATGGCGTAGTAGTCGACGATGTCGCATCCCTGGTATCCCAGGGCTTCCAGGAACTTAGACTGATAGACCATGTCCTGCATCTGGCAGGTCCACCAGGGCAGGGGAATGTAGTCTAATCGTTTGAGGAACGTCTCGTTGAGATTGGGTGGAGTGCCATGATTCATGGTTCCAACCATGAAGAGGTCATCGATTTGCCGGCCGCCTATAGAGATGTCGGGGTCACCGTCGCCATACCATGGTGTCCCCTGGTCGCCGGGCTGCCATGAATTATTCCATTTGTCGACATCGGCATCTACCTGCTCCGCCAGGAACCGAGCCACGAGGCCGCCCATGCTATGCGTTACGATATCGATTGTTTGATTTGGGCTGTATCCGTTCTCGACGAGTGCCTCCTTGATGGCGTCGTTCACCTTGCCGGCCATCCATGAAATATGGTGGTCAGCCCAGCCTGGCTTGTAGCGGAGATACTGGATGCCAGGTCGGGTGGTATCAAAGTCAAGAATAGTGAATCCATGTCGCTGCAGCTTCTCCGTGATATTAGACCAGGTCTGGATGAGTTTGTGGGTCATGGAGCCAAACCAGCCATGAATGAGCACCACGGGATACATGCCTGGCGTTTCTGGCCGTACCGTTATCGAATGCATCCCAGTGCATCCCGTGTAATCCCGGTCACCGGTGAGGTTATCCT
>JBNGDQ010000339.1:0-1431 GCA_049975285.1 Thermoplasmatota archaeon | reverse complement strand
TGCTGCTGACGAGCTGCGCCACCGGCATGGTGCTCGGGATGGGTGTCAAGGTGAAAAGCCGATTCCGTTATCTGGTACTGGCATCGTTGGCCGGCGTGTTTATATGGCCGTTTTTGTTGTATGTCATCGGCACCGGCCCGTCCATCTACACGGGGGTACCCCCGCTCGCGTACGGCGTGCTTGTCTATGCCTATGTCCGGGGAAAAAGCCGGCCTTTTCTGCTAGGGCGCAAAGAACTCAAGGAGGCATATCGGCACCAGTGGTGGAAGCGGCTGTAGCAGGTAAGGAAGTTTTAAATATCCATTGTATCATTCTTACATGGTTGATAAGGATGGCTGACACGGGCATCATGTACGGGAAAGATGTAGAGCAGTTGAAGCATAACTTTCAACGGGTTTTATCAGAGCTGGATTCCATGGAGGAGGGCTCCCAGAAGGAGCAGGAGATGTTCGAGCGGATGAAGGAGCTCATCGACGTCAAAAAAATCGAGCGGCTCCACCAGATGCTCGACGCGATGCAGAACAAGGCACAGGAGGCCGAGGAGCGTGCTCTCGAAGCGTACCGCGACATGGAGAAATGCCGCAAGGAGCTCGACCTCGAGCAGGAGCGCCTGGAGAAACTCTGGGATACCTACAAGCAGCAGGAGGACGACGTCGCCGAACTGCAGCGCAAACAGGAGCAGTGGAAACAGCGCTGCGAGCAGCAAGAGCAGCGACTCAGCGAGCTGCAAAAAAAGGTGGCAACGCTCAAGGAGCTCGAGGCAGACCGGGAGAAGGTGGAAAAACTCCGCGTGCAGCTCAAAGAGGAACAGGAAGCCAAGAAGGCAGCCCAGCGGGAGCTCGAGCGAGTCAGCGCCGCCAAGGAAGCCCTGGAGAAGGAGAACGAGGATCTCCAGAAATACATCCCCTACAAGAAGGAAGCCGAGCAGCTGCGGAAGCGCGTGCAGGAACTCGAGCCGATGCAGGACTACGTCAAGTACAAGGAGCAGGCTGAGGAACTCGAGAAACAATACCAGCGGGAGCAGGAGCGCCTGGCGAAGCTGTACCGCGTGTACGAGGACCTGGAGCAGGATCTGGAGGACTGCCGGGAGAAAGTACAGCAGTGGGAGCGATGGTTCAAGAACAACCGCGAGCATGTAGACAAGGCTGCCTACGCGTTCAGCAAGTTCAAGGCCCCGGAAGACCTCATGGAAGAGTAAAGATTTTATAAACCTGTCAGATGTAGGCATGGATGCGCTCGATAGCAGAGGGACTCGCCAAAAAGCAAAAGGAGATATCCGTTGCCGAATTTTTCGAGCGGAACAAACAGATTCTCGGATTTGATACCTCCACCCGGGCGCTCATCACTTCAGTCAAGGAGGCAGTGGACAATGCCCTGGACGGGTGCGAGGAGGCAGGCATCCTCCCTGATGTTTTTGTCAAGATAGATGAC
>JBNGDQ010000338.1:0-1506 GCA_049975285.1 Thermoplasmatota archaeon | reverse complement strand
TCGGATCGCCAACCGTTTTGGAAATCACCGGAGCCTGACCATCCACATGGAACGTATACTCATACGTAGCTACATTGTCTACATAATCAGATAATCTAACTTCAAGTATATGAGTGCAGGATTCATTAAAGTAAATATCCGTATCAAGAGAAGTGATCTCCCAATCAGACCAGGTACCATCCCAAAAAATCCTGTACGCAACATTTTCCACACCAACTCCTCCGTTACAGCCTAAGTCATTGCCTCCTATGGTTATAGGCGTAGCAGGGATTATGCAATATGCGCTATCATCTTCACAATTTGGCTGTCCTACACTGACATTAGCGATGGGAGCAACATTATCCACATAAACAGTATCCACCGTGGGCATCGCTCCTGGAGGTTCCTCAAGACACCAAAAAGTGTCCCTTTTTCCCGTATCAGCTCCCCAGTCATAAAAAACTATTTCTATAGCTACGTCACCATCGACATCCGCGATGCTGGGAGATGTATGAATAGGACCATTAGTCGGAAATCGCGCTATCAGCGACCCATCTATCCCACATATCTTATAAAGATAGCCATCGTCTGAACCAATGAAAACATAGAGCCATTCTCCCGCCTCTTGTGGCCCAAAAAAACCTGTTCTGCTACAATCATGTCTAAACATGGGCCAATCTGCTGCACGGTAGGCAGCAGAGCCAGCCAGGGCAGGAGAGGAATAAACCGAGGCATTGGTGCTATAATTCCATAGTTCATAGCCCGTACGGTTTATGCAATAAATTTTTCCATCTAAAGACCCCACTACGATATCAAGTTTTCCGTCGCCATTGATATCGCCAACAGCAGGAGATGAGTAAATGGCGCCAGCGGTACTATAGTTCCACTGCTTCATTCCGTTCTTACCATCGAGACAATAGAGAAAACCGTCATTAGAGCCAACAATTACTTCTAATTGTGGATCAGTATCAATGTTAGCGATAGCAGCAGAAGAAAATACACGTCCACCCGTTGAAAAATTCCACTTCTCAGCCCCGTTAGTACCGTTAATAACATATATATAGCCGTCAAGTGAACCGATAACCACCTCCTTATAACCATCGTTGTCAATATCTCCAACGGCAGGGGAAGCAATGATTGGCTGACTGTTTTCGAAAACCCATAAAACGTCCCAGTCTCTGCCTTCAACGCCGAGATCGCCCTTGTACCAGTTGAATAAGGGAGAGCTCCCGTCCTTGTTTCTGGGTAAGGTAATTCCATTATCTATTTCATCTGTATTATCCCCATCAAAACACCAGACGCTATGATAGGGATTATTGCCAATAATCAATTCCAATCCATCTAGACTCGTATCTTCAGGATATGGAGAGTTAACTATATCCGCCAATGCTGGAGAGGAATGCCAACAATAACTTCCAGCAGTATACCTTTTAGCCGGAAAGGACCATAAAAAATTGCCGTTATTATCCATTACCTCAACATTCCATCCGCTTGTTGTGCCCCCGGCAATTTCTAGAATCCCATCAC
>JBNGDQ010000337.1:342-1515 GCA_049975285.1 Thermoplasmatota archaeon | reverse complement strand
ATTGAAGTATCGGGCACCATTAAAAACAAAAATGACCTAGCGGTACGAGACGTAGTGGTCTTAGTGAGGTTTGTTGATGAAAATGGTGATAAACTTGCCACCAAAACAGCCACTATAGACGAAATACCGGCAGGCGAAACTGCGGATTTTTCAGTGGGTTATTGGGAATTAGAACGTCATTATGGAGCCATTAAAGACTACACCTTGAAGGTAACTTGGGAGAATAAAATACCAGAGAATCAACCATAGCATTCACCATACTTATGGGGGAATGTAAGCAGGATAAAACACAGAAAAGTCGCCACCGTAAGGAGCAAAACGATCTCACCTCAATTACGGACATGCGGGCGCCGGGAATCGAACCCGGGCAACAAGCTGTTTCCCCCTTTTTCCGTCCACGCTTTGTGCGGAGCAGAAAGGGTGGCTGGGAAGCTTGTATCATAACCCCTAGATCACGCCCGCTGTTCTGTTTATTGGGAGACGATTTAAAAAGGTATGGGCCCGTCGAGATTTGAACTCGAGTCAATGGCTGTTTCTAGCCGGTATGGCTACCCGAAGCCACAAGGATACCAAACTACCCCACGGGCCCTGGGCTAGAATACGCATTCTATTATTAAAAAATTTAGCTAAAAAAGGGAGGGAGGAGGGGCTAGGTGGCGGGCGGGGTGGACGTCTGGTCCTGCGCGACGTCGCCGGAGCGTCCCGGGATGAGGCTGAAGATGGTGACATCTATCTCGTCAGTTGCTTCATGACCAGCAATATCGATGGCGGTCACTCCCAGCGTATGGCGACCGAAGGCCAGCCCCCAGGTCCAGGTGTAGGGCTCTTGCATGTCGTTGTAGCGAACCTCGCCATCTACGGAAAACTGAACCTTGTTGACCCAGGAGGCATTATCAGTGGCATTTACTTCCACCGTTATGCGTCCGATAAGAATGGTTTTATCGCGGATGGAGGGCAGCAATTCTCGACCAAAGAAGTGGATATAGCCCCGGGTGGGCGAGGTGATGGTGACAGTAGGCGCAGATGTGTCGATATCCACGGATATGTTGTGATCCTCCTCTTTGTTACCGGCAGCATCCTGCGAGTAGAAGGTTATCGTATGTTCACCTTCTTCCCTGATGGAGAAGGGAGCAGTATAGATGGTCCAGTTTCCATCGTCAAGGGCGTAGTAGG
>JBNGDQ010000337.1:0-332 GCA_049975285.1 Thermoplasmatota archaeon | reverse complement strand
ACTCCGGAGAGATTGTCATCTGCATCCAGGGTCACGGTCACGTTGCTCACAAACCAGTCATTGTTTCCTTCTGTGCCATTGAGAGAGACATTAGTTATGGGAGGGACAGTATCTACGGTGACCTGGCAGGTATCAGTGTCGTAGGCACCGTCATCGTCAGTGACGTTGAGAATAACGGTATACTGCCCATCTTCCTCATAGTCGTGGGTAACCGTGGCTCCGCTACCCATCACGCCATCGCCAAAATGCCAGGCATAGGATTCAATGGTTCCATCAGGGTCCCTAGAGGCCCTGCCATCAAAATGCACCTCCGTGGTGTTGACCATCTGGTC
>JBNGDQ010000336.1:0-1517 GCA_049975285.1 Thermoplasmatota archaeon | reverse complement strand
GCATGACTTTGGCAACAGGGTCCATCCCCATAGAGGTTATCCCTACAGATAAGCCGACGTTTCCCTGCGCCGATGCCACTTCTAATAATACATCTTCCAGGCAGCCACCTACGGTGTTGAGCAGCACGAATACGCCAGCGAGGAGCATGAGTATCCAGAGCATGAGCATCATGGAGGCCTCACTGGTCTCTCGCTCCGCTTCATCCTTGGTAATCAGCGTTCCGCCCACCTTGCGGGGAACCTGTCCACCCTCAGGTAGAAAAATCTCCCGGACGCCCCACACGATGCGCTTGAACAGGAGGTTACCCCGGATGAGTTTGATGCCGCCGCAGGTGGCTCCGGCGGCTCCACCGATGACCATTGATAGCGTAAGGATTATCTTGGCGGAGGCATCCCAGCCGCCAAGGTCAACGGTCTGGAACCCCGTCGTAGTCTGCGCGGAGATAAACTGGAAAACCGAGTGACGGACCGCGAAATCCAGGTCGCCATAATCATGCATGACGAACAAGGTGAGCGCCAGGCTGCCAGCTACTATGAGCAGCAGCAGAGTCCTGAACTGGCTGTCAGCCAGGAACTCTCGTATTTTTCCCCGGAGCAGGTTATTATGAGCCACGTAGGCGGTGGCGCCCAGCACCACGATGATGAGGGTCACTATCTCGATAGCTATCGAGTCATAGTAGCCAATGGAGGCGTGGTGGATGGCGAATCCTCCCGTGGAGATGGCGGTCATACAGTGGTTGATGGCCCCCCAGAGTGGCATACCCGCCAGGACATAGAGGAGAGTACCCAGCCCGGTGTAGAGGAGAAATATCCACCAGATGCTCTTCACGGTGGAAACGACGCTGGGATGGATTTTTTTCTCGCGGGCCTCCGAGCGATACAGCGTAAACGAGCCGGTGCCCGGGCGGGACAGCACGATGAGCGTGAGCACGATAACCCCGATGCCACCCATCCATTGCAGGTAGGAGCGCCAGAACTGGATGGTATGCGACAGGCTCTCCTCCGATGCGACCATGGTGAGCCCTGTGGTCGACCATCCAGACATGGCCTCGAAAAGGGCGGACAGGAAGTCGAAGCCGGTTATCTGCATGAAGGGAATCGTCGAAATCAGGGAGACCAGCAGCCAGGACAGCGCAGCGATGGCCATGCCGTGCTTGAGCTTGGGTTCGCCGTCCTCCCGGCCGCCCAGTAGCCGGATGACGCCACCAGCTAGGAAGAAAACCAGGCTGGTCGCCAGTATCCATATCCCCTCGTTGTATTCCTCATATATGAGGGCGGGAACCATGGCGGCCAGCGTCGCTATGCCCGCGATGAGGAGGACGAGCCCCGTATCCCGCAAAATAATCCGTGCATTCTTCATGCTGCACCCCTGTAGAAAGCACTCTATCTATGGAGGAGCTCCATGGCATCCTCGGTACTGTTCTCCCGGGCCAGAATGATGATGGAGTCCCCCGCCTCAAGCTGGGTGTCTGCATCAGGGATGACTACGTCGGTGCCCCGGTCGACCGCCATGATGG
>JBNGDQ010000335.1:0-1518 GCA_049975285.1 Thermoplasmatota archaeon | reverse complement strand
CCGGCGTGCATGGTCTCTGTAACCCTGGCGTTATCTTAAACGTTGCTGCATGCCCATGAAAAATAAATACGCCTTGGCGATGTATATACATGTATAGCAGGAAGGCCACGTTTCTGGTCGTGCTCTTATTGATATTGTCTGGAACAGCTGCCGCCATGGCGGGTCTTCGAACCGAGGAGACCCAACGTGAGCCGCAGTCATTTTCAACTCTCGACTCGTTTTCTGGTCATCCTCTCCGCGACGCGCTGTTCGACCGGCTCATCGAGCGGTTGATGGAACTGGGGCATTTCTCGGCGGTGTCAGCTGCCATCGTCCAGCATGATGAGCTGACCTGGTCTGCGGGCTACGGTCTCGCTGATCGCGCGAACGCCAGGCAGGCAGACGACGAGACCATCTATCTCATTGCATCTATCTCGAAGACTGTCACTGCCACGGCGGTCATGCAGTTATGGGAGCAGGGGCTGCTGTCACTCGACGGTGACGTCAATCAGTATCTACCGTTCAGTCTCCGCAACCCGTATCATCCCGATGAGCCGATAACCATCCGGATGTTGCTCTCTCATCAGTCCAGCCTGGCTACTGACCCGTCGGCGCTCTGGGGAACCGGCATGCCCTGTATTCCCGGTGACCTCTCTGTCGAGGGCTACCCGATGCCGTTCCTGCAGGATTACCTCACGCCAGGCGGGGTGCAGTATCGGCCTGATGTATGGACGACTGCTGCGCCGGGCGACGAGATGTATTATGCGAACATGGGCTACGGTGTCCTGGGCTATATCGTAGAGGAGGTATCGGGCATGTCATTCGAGGCCTACTGCCAGGAGCACATCTTCATGCCGCTGGACATGTCGAACTCGAGCTTCTTTTTCTCCGGGGTCGACGCCACGTCCGTGGCTATCCCATACATGTACGATGACGGCTACCGCTCGCTGCTGCACTATGACATGCTGCATTACCCGGCCGGTGGGCTGCGCACCACGGTCAGGGATCTGTCGCGTTTCCTCATAGCGCATATGCAGGGCGGTGTCTACGATGGCATCCGCATTCTTGAGGAGCAGACTATTGCTATGATGCACGCCGAGCAGGGTCCCGGCTACGGGCTTGGTTTCATCCTCTGGAGCAACGGCGCGGTGGGCCACACCGGCGGCCTGTTTGGCGTGGTCACCCTCATGCAGTTCCAGCCCGCCGAGGAGACCGGGGTCATCCTGTTCACCAATGCCGGTCCCTTCACGGTTCGGCAGGCGCTCATCTGGTCTCTTGTCCAGCAGCTGCTCTGGAGCAAAGCCACTGAAAATGTGCGGGAGCTACGGGTTGAAGCCGTGACTGAGGCATTCTATCATAATCGGCATCTGATTGACCGGCACTGCGATACGTCACTGTCACAGACAGAAGTGGCCGCGGAGGTTGCAGCCGTCATGGCGCAGGTGTTCCGGTAGACTGGCCCGGGCCACCATGCTACGCGTGTGCTTCTTTTTTATCCCAGCAGGCTTCACAGTAGAGCTCCCCGCAGAGCGGGCACTC
>JBNGDQ010000334.1:0-1520 GCA_049975285.1 Thermoplasmatota archaeon | reverse complement strand
CCTCTATGAGTCGCAGTGCGATATCCCAGGGTTCATGGTTGGTTTCTAGTTGTAGGAGACAATAGAAGGCGCCCTGGGTTACCGGCAGCGACACGCCGTTCAGCGTTGCAATGCCATCGATGAACACCTGGCGTATCTCTTCCAACACGGGTAGAAACTGGTGTGGGTACGTGCTGCCGACTTTGAGTGCTGCCTGGGCAGCCGCCTGGGATGGTCCCGGGGGACAGATGGCAATGGTATCCTGGACTTTGAGGACTTCCTGATAGATGCTGTGGGGGACGGCCATGGCTCCGATGCGGTAGCCGGACATGCCGTAGGACTTGGAAAACGAGAACAGTGATATGGTGTGTTCCATGGCTGTGTCGAAGGACGCCGGGCTGACGTGCCGGGCGCCGTCGTACACGAAGTATTCGTAGGGCTCATCTGATATATGGTAGATGTTGTGGTCGGCGCACAGCTCGTTGATGCTGCGGAGCGTCTCGGATGGGTACACGGCCCCGGTGGGATTGTTGGGCGAGATGGTGACCACGGCCTGGGTGTTATCCTGGATGGCAGCGGCAATGGCGTCAACGTGGGGGAGGTATCCCTCGCCGGTGGGGACAAAGATGGGCTGGCAGCTAGCCATCTCTACCGCCATGACGTGGTTGAAGTAATGCGGTGTCACGACGATGATGCTGTCACCGGCATTGGTAATGGCTAGCAGCGCGTTGATGAACGCCTGGTTGGCTCCCGTCGTTATGATGATGTTGTCCTGCCCGGCTGCTCTGATGTCATTATCATGCTGGAGCTTCTCGGCGACCGCCTGCTTGAGATTCGGGTGCCCGGTATCATGGCTGTATTGGTAGCCCTCCGGCTGTCTGAGCGCAGCTGCGGCGGCGTCCATTGCCGGCTTGGGCGGCCCAAAGAACGGGATGCCCTGCCCTAGGTTGACGACGTCATCGGGCACGTCAGCTGTCTGAAGCAATCGCTGGATGGGTGCATCCATTATGCTGGTGGTGCGGGAGGGCTGTGGCATGAGCAGTGCAAGCATGACGGGGCATAATAGTTTTTTCTTGCTGGCGCTTTGAATAAATATAAAATTTATTATATACTGGGAGGTATCCTTACGGGATGACGGCTCTGGCCATCTTTCCCTCTTTCGTTACGTCTTTTTTACTGTTGGTCATCGCCGTCTATCTGTTGATTCGGAAAACGCAGAAGTCCTACATCCCCACGCTGTCGTTGTTCTGTTTTGTGTTGTTTCTCTGGAATACCGGGCATATCCTGACCAATATCACCGACGGGGAGCTCATCTGGGCGAATTTGACCATGCTGGCTCTCATCTTTATTCCTGCGGTCGGCTTCCAGTTCACCGTCGAATACACCGATTATTTCAAGAGTAACTATTATCTCCTCGCCTATATCCCGGTGGCGCTGCTTGCTCTCTCGATCCCGTTGGGAAATTACGTGACAGATACTGTCTATTTGTCCTATGGCTGGGAGCCCGTATACGATAATACCTATCTCCTCGTCAACTCCTG
>JBNGDQ010000333.1:0-1526 GCA_049975285.1 Thermoplasmatota archaeon | reverse complement strand
ATGCCCTCCAGGGACACGTTTCCCCAGTACGCCCGGGTAAAGTTTTCATGCTGCAGCGCCTCAGGTAGGATATGCGTGCTCCCCATGAGCTCCAGCCAGCCCTGCATCAGGCTTTTCCGCAACTGGCCGCCCTGAAAAAAGGCATCCCGGTGCAGGTCCGGCGTTGCATAGAGCATAAACTGGCCGGATAACTCCGGTGGAGTAGCCCCGGCCATGAAATACTGTGTGATGCCCAGGGCCGAGCGGCCGATGGTGGCCACCCGGCCGTTGGACCAGTTCTGCTCAGCCATCCACTGCAGCGTGTCAGGTCCATCCACGTGGGATTTCCACATCACGTGGTCGTCGCCCTCCGAGGCATATTTGCCCCGCATGTCCTGCACGATGGTCGGCCAGCCTCGGTCAGCGTTCTCGCCCACCTGCCATCTTGGATGGAAGAGCGAGATGATGTCCTTGTTATACGGCGTCCGTATCAACACCGATCCATGCGAGGGAAACCCCGCATACTGGAGATATACATCCGTGGCTAGCCGGACATCGTCACGCATCGGCACCATGTAGGTCTCCCGCACATGGATAGGAGAAACAGGTTCCCCGGCATCCAGCTGCTCCACTGCTGTATCGACAGCATCGCCACTGGACTGGCTGCCAGCACTCGCCATAACAAGCAGCATTCCCATCAGCGTCAACAGGGCCAGGCTCGTCCGTCCTCGGAGCACACATACCAGCCGGCAGTGTTTATTTATATATTTCCCCGTCCCCATGGAGCAACACCATGCTACAGAAACTGCTCACAGTGCTTCCCCTCTGAGGAGCATATATATCGGCCCGGCCACAGCGTAGACAGCCATGCCGGCCAGCAAGACCAGGTATGCCTCCCATGCATCGAACAGCACGGCGAGGAAAAGCATCCCGACGGACGGGACGTACATCCATCCCCGGATCTTGGGATACGGGAGCCCGGCCACCATGAGCACCGCCATAGCAAACATCGCCCCGGCAACTGCCCATACCGGTACGGACAACTGGCTCAGCGTCACCACCACGATGGCGGCAGCCGGCGTCGTAATACCCACAAAGTATGACTCCTTCCCCACGTGATAACGAACCAGGTGCAGCATGCCACATACTAGGAACAGGCCAGCCGCAGCCAGAAACGCTACCTCCTCCACCGCAACGGTAAAGGAGACATCATAGGCGTAATACGCGAACACCAGGGGCACCGCACAGAACGACACCATATCCGCGAACTGGTCCAAATACACGCCGATGGAGCCACCGACACGACGAGCCACCGCACCATCCAGACCGTCCGCCAGCACCGCCAGCAGGATAAACGAAAACGCCCAGCGCATCTCGCCGGAGAGAAGCAGAAACATGGCGAAGAGCCCCAAGACGCCGTTGACGATGGTAAACGAATCCGCAAGGGACAGCATCGACACGATGTCAGTGCGTTTCATGGTCAGGGCAGAAAATGCCGCGGGAGGGACTTGAACCCTCGACACCCAGATCTTCAGTCTGGCGCTCTC
>JBNGDQ010000332.1:0-1527 GCA_049975285.1 Thermoplasmatota archaeon | reverse complement strand
CCTTCAAAAGCATCTCGCTCCCCGTGCTGTCGCTCATCCCGCTGCTCTGCGGCATCATCATCACCGCCGGCATTCTCCATCTCGTGTTCGGGGCCATGGGCATGATAGCGATGGTGTTCGCCGTGCTCGTTCTCGGTCTGGGCATCGACTTCAGCATCCACATGCTCACCAGGTTCATGGAGGAAATGGAACACCGAAACGACGTCGTACAGGCCTTCGGACAGACCTTGGTACACACCGGCAAAGCCATCATTCTCGGCACGCTGACCACGGCCACCGCATTCGGCGCGCTGTTCTTCGGCAGAACCCAGGGACTGCAGGAAATGGGTCTCGTGCTCGCCATCGGCCTGCTCGTCACCCTGGGCTGCGTGTTGTTCATGCTGCCCGCGCTGGTGGCGCTCCGCCTCAGGGTGGGACGGCTCCGCAGCAAAATAGCAAAGCAAGGCAGGTTTACCTTCCTAGGAGCCGTCGGCAGATTCTCGGCGCACCATGCGGTGGTGCTCGCCGTGCTGCTCGTCGTCATCGGCGGGTTTTTTGCAGCAAGCGTTCCCCGGGCATCGGTCACGGGCGACCTGCACGAACTGCAGCCCACGGACACCCAGGCATACCGACAGCTGGAAAAAGTCAAAGCAAACTTCAATTATTCAGAGGATTTCCTGCTGTGCACCGCGGGCTCATACAACGAGCTGGTCGACGACGTGCAGGGATTTCGCAGCATAGATGAGCTCATGACCGTGGAATCAATCCTTGAGTATCTCCCGAGAAATCAAAGCGACAATCTGGCCGTCATAAAACAGGCGAAGCAGCTGCATCCCTCACTTGCAACGCTGCCCTGGCTGAACGTCACTGAGATGACCTGGCGGGACCTGCCCGAGCACATACGCCGGGACTGGGTGGCAGAACGCCCGCAAGGTCCCGTGTTTCTCATCCGGGTGACCGCGAAGGGCGATATCTACGACCAAAGCTACCGGGAGGCGCTGCTCGTAAAGATGGAGCAGGTCAACGACGACGTCGTGGGCCAGGCGATAGCATACCCGGACATCATGACGGCGATGACAGACGACGTGATGCGTGTCTCGGTCGTCGCGGCGATGCCCATCCTCGCCATCGTGTACATCGGCTTCAGAAAGCGCAGCCCCGCGTATGCACTCCTGGCGCTGGTCCCCGTGCTATTCGGCATCGGCGGCCTCGTGGGGCTGAGCAGCTATCTCGGCGTATCGCTGAACATCATCTCCATCATGATGATTCCCCTGGTCATCGGCATCGGCATCGACGATGGCATCCACATCCTCCACCGCTACAAAGAGGAGGGACGCGGCTCGCTGCCCCGGGTGGTCCAGCGCACCGGCAAAGCAATCTTTCTGACGACGGCGACGACCTGTCTGGCGTTTTCGTCGCTGCTGTTCGCAGACCATCCGGGCATGCGGGCCATGGCGCAGACACCGGTACTGGGACTGATACTGTGCTTCCTCGCCGCCATCCTGTTCCTGCCGGCGCTCATCCGGCTGCTGCTCGAACGGAGGCAAA
>JBNGDQ010000331.1:0-1528 GCA_049975285.1 Thermoplasmatota archaeon | reverse complement strand
TCTGTCTTTGCCAGGATTGAACAGCACCGGGCGTAGGCATACTGGATGAACGGTCCCGACTGCCCGTCGAAATTCAAAGCCTCCTCCCACCGGAACGTGATGGCTTTCTCCGGGTTCACCTTGAGGATATTGTAGCGAACGGCGCCCGTCCCCACTTTTTCGGCGATGGTCCAGGCCTGCTCCTCTGGCAGATCCCGCCGTTTTTGCACCTCAGTATATGCACGGTCTACCGCTTCATCCAGCAGGTCATCGAGGTAGACGACGCGGCCCCGGCGGGTGGACATCTTTCCCTCCGGGAGGGATACGAAGGAGTAGAACACGCTCAACGGTGTCGGGGCATCGAGCAGTGACAGCGCGATTTCCACCTGGCGTGCCTCGAGGCGATGGTCCTCACCGAGCACGTTGACCAGCCGGTCGGCCTGTCGTCCCTTCCACAAATGATAGGCGACGTCACGAGTTGCGTACAGCGTGGTACCATCCCGCCGGGTCAGGTAAAACTGCTTGTTTCGCCCGTGGATGTCGAAGGAGGACAAGTCAAGGTAGAGGGCGCCCTCCTCGCGGGCTGCATACTCTGTTTTGGCCAGCCTGTCTATAACGTCGCTGACGGTCCCGTCGAGCACGAATCGGGATTCCCGGATAAAGGCGTCGATGGAGATGTTGATACGCTGAAGGGTTTCCATGATGCCGTCCAGCACCGGCGTGTAGGCTCGTTCCATGAGGTCCAGCGTTTCTGCGTTGCCATGTTCGCCATGTTGCATCAATTCCTCGATGCCCGCGGCGATCTGCTCCTCGTGTTCCATCTGCCGGTTGGCCTCCTGATAAAAAGCTACGGCATAATGATCCGGCTTCTCTGCCTCTGGAACCAGGTCGAGATGCTCGAGCCCCCAGGCCAGAATCGCTACCTGTTTTCCCATGTCATCCAGGTAAAACTGGGTTTCCACGTCGAAGCCGGAAAACCGGAAAATACGGGCGAGCGTATCGCCCAGCAGGGGATTCCGCCCTCGCCCGACGTGCAGCGGCCCATTTGGATTAGCTGAGGTATGCTCAACGATAACACTTTCTCTCTTGTCATCACCGGCGCCGTAGCGCTCATCCATCTCGAGCACCATGGGCAGCAGCTCCGCGGCCAGCCGCGCTTTATCGATAAAGCAGTTGACGTAGCCGTTGACTGCCTCGACCCGGCGAATCCATTCTCCCGTTATCTCGCTGGCGAGCTCCTCGGCGATGACCGCCGGTGCTTTTTTTGCATGCCCGGCGAGCGGAAAACAGGGAAACGCCACGTCGCCGATATCCGCTTCGGTGGGCTCCTCCAGTCGGATGTCGCCCTCGTACCCGTATCGTTTGCGGGCCGCGGCGGCGACCTGCTCAGCCACCTGGTCTCTAAAGCGCTGAAAGGGATATTCCATGGTTGTCATTCCTTCTATCTATGGATATCCTGATAAACATTGCCATCTATAACGATTTCGCCTATTCGGCTTCATCCCGAAAGTCATGACAGCGGGCAGCCGCCAGGCTGCCCCTCGTCGGA
>JBNGDQ010000330.1:0-1554 GCA_049975285.1 Thermoplasmatota archaeon | reverse complement strand
CAAGCCCCATTACAGCCTCGACTTCAACCGGCTGGAGACACCCGAGCAGGCATTTTGGCGAAAATGCCGCTCGGTGCTCATCCGCAATTGCTGTGAAATGGTAGAGCGAGAGGTGATCAAAAAGTGAAACGAAATAATTCGCAGATAAGACAGATGAACAGGGACGACAACAAACCTTTTTAACCGGGTTTTTGTTAATGAACCATGAGCACGAATGGCAGCATGGTGTGGAAGGGGCTGCTCTGCCTCTCCATTGTTTTTCTCCTCGCGGCAAGCGGCGTGATGCACGCCGCCTCGGGTGACGGCAGCGGCGACCAGCTCGACCAGGAGCAAACGCAGCGGGACGGCGGGCTTGCCTGCCTGTTCGAGGACGAATTCGCGCAGGGGTTCATCCCTGGCCCCGGCATGGACATCCTGACCCGGATAGAGCTGCTGATAACGAGAAACGAGACGGCGGTACCGGGACTCCAGATAGCGATACGGGAAACCGTCGACGGCGGCAACCTGGCACTGGTCGACGTCGAGCAGGAAGACGTGACGGCGCAGGTGTACGAATGGTTTTCCCTCGACCTGCCGGACATCCATGTGACGCCCGGGGAGACATATTACATCGTCTGGACGGGATGGCACGGCGGCACCGCCGAAAAGACCTATTACTGGGGATACGGCGACGATGACCCGTATCCGGAGGCGCACAGCTACTACTATGACCAGTCAGATGACGAATGGCATCGCTTCGACAGCCTCCGCGAGGATGACATCGACTTCTGCTTCAGAACCTACGGGGACACCAACCAGCCGCCCGCGGTGCCCGAGCAGCCTGAGGGTGAGAGCTACCTGCAGCCCGGAGAAGCATACGGATACAGCACCACCGCCACCGACCCGGAGAACAACAAAATCAGGTACTGCTTCGACTGGGACGACGGCACCGACTGCACCTGGACGTCCCTCTACCAGAGCGGCGCTGAGGCAACCGCAACGCATACCTTCCACGCGGCGGGAGACCACGACATCCGGGTCAAGGCGGCCGACGAACATGGAAAAGAAAGCAGCTGGTCCGACAGCTACCGGGTGTTCGTGGTGGACAAGCCACCGGAGGCACCCAGCATCACCGGCCCGACGACGGGCAAAGCGGGCGTGTCGTACATCTACAACATGAGCGCGAACGAGCCCAACATGGAGGACGTACGATTCAGCATCACGTGGGGAGACGGAACTGAGGAGGTCACCGAGTACTATGCTTCAGGCGCCACCGCGGCGATACCGCACACGTGGGACAGCGAGGGAAGCTACACGGTGACCGTCCGGGCTGAAAACAGCAAGGTCAGCGAGCCAACGCTGCTGCAGGTATCCATGCCGAAATCCCGCGCCCTGCAGCGCCCTTGCTTCCTCGACAGGCTGCCGCCCCTGCTCGCCCGGCTGATGGAGACCCTGCTTCCCTGGACACAGTAACGCGTGGCAAGAAGCCGGCGGGTGCCGCGGCGGCAGAAACCTCAAACATATTTATAGCCCGACGGCATGGCAGAGCATGGGCAAACTCCGGGAATACCTCAA
>JBNGDQ010000329.1:0-1555 GCA_049975285.1 Thermoplasmatota archaeon | reverse complement strand
GGTACACGTTGTAGGGGTTCAGGAGGACCTCGGCTCGTTTCTCCGTTCGGTTCATCTCCATCACCCGGATGTAGAGGTGGGATAAAAGCCAGATGGTGAACAGGATGCAGATGAACAGGAGGGGGACACCGAGATGGCTGTGGAGACCCCGCCATTGGATGTAGGGGTAAATGGTGAATGCCAGGTTGAGAGCGAGGAGGAACAGGCTGCCCAGTGCAGCTATGTTTTTCATTTTGATGATCTGCATGTTGAGCCAGCGGCGTTTCTCCTCGTTATGGTCAAACATTACTGTCCACCTCCATCTATCCAGTGTCGTATCGGCAGATCCGGGTACATTTCCAACAGTTGCTGGTTATGTGGCAGGAAATAGTCGTGGAGTTGAGCCCTGGTTTTCGGGTTCATGGGTGGATATTTCTTTATTTGTTTCCCGGTGACATATTCCATGAATTGTCCACGGATATTTACCATGTTGATGGCGTAGGCTGTTTTATGTAGCAGACGCATTTTGATGTAAGATGATGAAGTTGAGGATGCATCTATGATGCGACGACGGATTCTTCCAAGTGTCTCATATCGTGGTTGGCCGCCACGGTAATATCGTTTATTTATATCTGCAGGATATATGGGGGCTACATTCAGGAAATCATATATTCTATGGTATACATTCTTTGGGTTGTTTTTCAGTTCATCCAAAACAAGTATAAGCATCTGGTTTTCATGAAACAACTTCTGGTATCTTTCCAGCTGTTTCCAGTAGATTCCTCGCTCAAGATATTCACAGTTTGGCTGCTGTATCGCCTTCTCGAATGAGCCATAGTCACGGGTGCCATCGTTCCGGTATTTCATGATGTACTGGCTGTATGCCCTGTCGACGGGGTTGCGGAGAATGAAGATAAGTTTAACTCCGGGTATAATGTCATATATACGCTGGGGTGACCTTGGGTTGTAGAGATAATTCGGTGTTTTCTCGCCAGTTACTGCAACATGGTCTGGGAACTGCCGCCTGTACCATTCGATACCCAGCTCCCAGGTACCCATTGGTTCCTCGTTGCGGCTAGCGAAAAAATGAAGTTCCTGCCGTGGTGCATAGATTGATGGGTGTTTCTGCAGTTGCCTGAGCAATGTGGTTGTCCCGCTTTTTTGGGCCCCCCCTATGATGAAGTCAGGAAATACCATGTTGTACCTCATTCATAACATATTCTGCCTTCTCCCGGAGGAGAGCACGGTAACAGGCCACGTTTTCCGCCAGTTTCCTCCGCTGCCGGTCATATCTGTCGATGAGCCTGTCAACCATGGTTGATAGCAATGGCATGGTGGCCATGTCGAGCTGGACATAAAACATTTCATATTGAAGTGACTCGGCGAAATCATAACACTTGGGGCGATACCCCAGTGATATGAAGGGGGTGCCAGCAGCGGCACTAAGTACATTGGCATGGAGCCGCTCCCCGATGCTGAACAGAGATGATGCATAGATGTCCATCATGGCGTCGACAGACGCCTCGGAGACCACCACGTCCACATAGGGGCTTAATTCCCTGATACAGGCATGTTC
>JBNGDQ010000328.1:0-1558 GCA_049975285.1 Thermoplasmatota archaeon | reverse complement strand
TTCATAGTTCCACCCTTATGAATGTCCTGATGCTTTTTTAAGTTTTCTTCTCTATGTACCGCCGGCTGCCCGACGTGTGCAGCCAGAACTTTGAAATATGGTTGCCGTTATACATGGTAATGGGGATAACAGAAATCCTTGACGGCTACGACACGAGTGACCTTGCCATCACGACCGTCTGCTCTCATTCCTCCATGCAGATTTTTGACGGCGCACGCAAGGAGGGACTGCGGAGCATCGGCATTGCCATCGAGGAGCCCCCGCGCTTCTATGATGCGTTTCCGCTCGGCAGCCCGGACGAGTTCTTCACCGTCACCGACTGGACCAACGTGAAGGATCACGCCGTGCAGCTACGGGAAAAAAATGCCCTTGTGGTACCCACGGGTTCCTTTGTTGAATACATGGGGGCCGACAACTTCAAGCAGCTCGACGTGCCCGTCTACGGCAACCGGGACGTCCTGGAATGGGAGTCCAACCGGCAGAAGGAGCGCCAGTGGCTGATGGGCGCCGGTCTGGCCATGCCCCGAGTCATCGAGGACCCCCGCGACATCGAGAAGCCCGTCATCGTCAAGTATCACGGTGCCAAGGGAGGCAAGGGCTTTTTCATCGCCAAGGACCACCGGGACTTCAAGAAAAAAATCGATGAGGACAAGCCCTACATCATGCAGGAGTTCCTGGTCGGCACGAGATACTACCTCCACTACTTTTACTCGCCGTTGTCTACCGACGGCTACCGGGTCCGGAATGGCTCGCTGCAACTCCTCGGCGTCGACCGCCGGGATGAAACCAACATCGACGAGGCGCACCGCCTGGGCTCCATCACCGAACTGGAGGACATGGGCATCAAGCCGACGTTCGTGGTGACCGGCAACATTCCCATCGTGCTGCGGGAGTCGCTGCTCAAAAAGGTCTTCCGGATGGGGGAAAAAGTCATCGAGAAAAGCTACGAATTGTTCGGTGGACTCTACGGCCCGTTTTGCCTCGAGACAGTCGTGACGGAGGAGCTCGACTTCAAGGTCTTCGAGATATCTGCCCGTATCGTCGCCGGTACCAACATCTACATCGATGGCTCACCGTACGCCAACCTGGTGCAGCCCGGCCTGTCTACGGGGCAGCGCATCGCCCAGGAGATCAAGCTAGCGGTGGAGCAGGACCGCCTCGACGAGATCATCACGTAAGCTTCGCTGGCGGTTCAAGAGCGAATCATGACCAGGAGCATCCGGCATCGCTTTTCTGCGGTGAGCGCATGCGGCTCGCCGGCCGGCATGATGACCGCCTGACCCGCATCAAGTCGGAGGGGCTTCCCGGATATTCGTACCGAAAGCGTTCCTTCGAGGATGTAGATCAGCGCGTCATATGGAGCAGTATGCTCGCTCAGTCCCTGCCCCTGATCGAAGGCGAACAGCGTTACCGTTCCCGTTTCGCGGTCGAGCACCGTCCGGCTCACCACGGCTCCATCCTGCACGGCGGCGAGGTCGGACATATCTAGCACCACTCCTTTTTCTGTATCCGTCTTATTCATGTGTACCACCTTCCAAGATATCCTCAGAGTATACAT
>JBNGDQ010000327.1:0-1561 GCA_049975285.1 Thermoplasmatota archaeon | reverse complement strand
TGATGGCCAGGTTGCCGGTGTCATATCCGTCCAGGATTTTCTGTATCCCCATTAAAACCTATAGGAACTCTTAATATTTAAGAGATTTGGAAAAACGTGTTTCGGCAAGATAACACATGCAAAAAGCAAATGAGTAGTTTAGAATCAATAAGGTCAATAAACCCGTAAGCAGATACTCACGGGGCACAGTTTGAAGAGATATGTTGACTTGAATCACTATAATGCCCAGTCTGAAGAGGATTTGAAGAGGATTTATTATAAAGTTCACATCAAAGTCTTACCCTAATGTGTTACGAAATGCAGGGGGGTGCGTATGTTTGTATGTTTAACCCCATTTTTGGGCATACTCAACAGATTAGAAAATGGCCTGTTTCGTAACGGCAGAGAGTCAGATTTGCTGTTGGGAGCTACTCGGTTATTACATAATGTTGTTGGTGATGCATTTGTTCTTTATTATCAGCGTTGTCGACTGCATACCATCGAAGCTCGATAATGCCATGGAGAATGCCCCAGTCTTGGGTATGTATCTCCACAATATCAGCAGGAATCTCTTCCTGAAATGTTTCGTCCCAGATGCCATCTTCATTATTGTCCCATGCTATCTCATAGTGGATGTAGGCCACCCCGGACTGGTCATCGGTTGCGTGGAGCCATATCGGGGTATAGGGTGCAATTACATAACCGTCCTCCCAGTTGGGCTGCCCGATTTCTTTGGTCGTGGTTGGAGGTGTGGTGTCTTCGCCGTCTGGCACGTAATAAATATTGACGCTATCGTTTCCATAGTTGCCTGCTGCATCTTCAGCTCCGACCGTGACCCTGTTCCATCCCTCTTGCAGAGTGAGTATTTCGAGTCTGAATGATATATATTGACGGGGCGGGTCGTAGCTTCTGTTGTCATTGGTGGATCCGCCTTGCCATTGCCATTGAAAATAAATCCGTACTATGTCAAAGTCAGGATCGTATGCATGACCGGTGACGTTTATACGGGGTATAGATACTTCCACGTTGTCTTCTGGGAGCGTTATTTCTACGAGGGGAGGGGTATTATCAGCGACATTGTCAACCTGTACCGTTATTGTGTCAACACCCTTGCTACCTGCATAGTCTGCCATAGTGACTTTTAGGCGGTATGTTCCATCTGGAATATTTGTTGTATTCCACTCAGCTTTCCATCCGTTTGCGTCATCTTCATCAATGGCTATTACGTGCCAATCACCGGTGTTCTGGAATTCAAAGGTGGTCGTAGATATATCCTCAGAGTTGAGCCCCTCTATAGCTTCGATAATGACCGTACCGTTGATGCTGTCGCCATCGAGAGGGTTAACAATTTCTGGGTCGGGCGGGTTATTGTTGATATAGACCGAGACAGCGTCGGTGCCCGTGGTTCCCTCCTCGTCTACCATGTTTGCCCTAAATAAAAAAAATCCGTCATGAACTTCTCTGGAGTCGTATCCTACCACCCAGCCGCCTGAGGGTGAGTCATCCCTGTTGTTGCTGCCGGCAGGATCGATGGACACGAAGGTGTCTCGGGGGATGTCTGCCGTGTTCTTTGGGCATATGA
>JBNGDQ010000326.1:0-1567 GCA_049975285.1 Thermoplasmatota archaeon | reverse complement strand
TCGACGACGACTTCACCGGGCGACGCGACAGAGGCCATACGGATGCGCTCGTCTATGTTGCCGGAGGAGAACATAACACGTTGTGGGTCGAGCCGGTAGGAGACGCCGTTCTCCACATGGGTTGTTTCTGTATCAGGATCACCCCAGAGATGCTTGACCTGCGGTCGGCGCATGACGCCGCTGATGCCTCCGATATCTTCTAGCACGGCCCGGCAGTCCAGCACGTCGGCGTATATCCCGGCAGCTCGAGGGTTGTGAGCAACGCCGGGCGGGAAGCGAAGGACGAGGACGTCGCCGATTTTCTCCCATGATGCCGGGAGCTCTGAGCTATCAATATCTGGTAATTCCTCTTCGATGCGGGCGCGTATCTCGGCCATCGGCGTCGGGTAATCCCGGAGTACTATCTCCTGCTGCTTGACGATCTCGAAGGCAAAAGGAAACATTTCCGGTGACTTGGTGACTGGAATATGCACCTCCTGCTCGGTGCGGCTGATACGCCTAGTGTCGTCCAGAAGTCCTTGCTCGATGAGATGCTGCAGCGCGGCTTGAGCATCCTGGGGAGCAACTGCGATGGCCGTCTGGTTCACGGCATAACATCTATAACATCATATAAATGTTGATGATCGTGGAAAACGTTTTAACGTCCACAGCGTTTGGCGTCCAATGGACCGGATACCACTGGTATACGTCGAACAGGGGCAGGCTACCGTCGAGGGGAAACGATTCAGGGCCGTCGAAGCGCTCAAGGAACTCCGCGGGGAGCATGACCTGGTCTACGTGCTCGACCTGGACGGCATCCAGCACAACCGGGCTAACATCGACGTGTACAAGAAGGTCTCAAAGAAGGCATTTTTGTGGCTGGACGCGGCGCCGCGGCGCGTGGAGGACGTCATCGACCTCGTCGTGGCCGGTGCCGCCCGGGTGACCCTGCAGGATGGAATGCATGATGATGACCTTCGTCAGCTCATGGACATGGTGGAAAGCGATTTATATCTGCGCTCAGAGCATCCTGTCAAAGCAGAACGACGAATCCAGCAGTTCGGGCTGGCCGGTCTCGTTCTTAGCGATGCCGGACGGGAACCCTGGAACGTGGAAACCTGGCAATTGCATGCAGATCAGGATGTTGTGGAGCGGATAACATGATAAAAGAGGCTCGGAAGCTCATCGCGTTTTTATTCCAGCGGAGCGGCAAGGATACGCTTGACGAAAACGAGATATATATGACGCTGTCCTACGAGCTCGGATGGCTGACCCCGGCCGAAGCGAAGCGGTTCATCCAGCGGGGCCTCGAGCAGGGGCTGCTGGAAGACACGGATGATGGCTACATGCCCACGTTTGATGTCTCGACGGTCGAGGTGCCCCTGGGCTTCGAGGTCGACGGCAGCATCGTAGAGACCAGGAGCCAGGGAGTAGTGGACGTCATCGTCGGTGTCCTGACCGGAAAAGACATGAGCGAGGAACAAGCCCGGAGCATGATACGCCAGCGAGCCGAACAGGAAAACATCATCATTGAAGTAGCAGCATTGCTCGTCGCCCATGAACAGGGTATCGACGTGCAGCCCTACCT
>JBNGDQ010000325.1:0-1573 GCA_049975285.1 Thermoplasmatota archaeon | reverse complement strand
TCCCAGAGCAGGCCAACATCGAGCTCACGCGACAGGACGACAGCATCGAAGCCATCTTCCACGGCAAACGATACGTGCTGCCGGCAGAGGACTGCCTGCTTTTGCCATTACATGCAACCTCGGCGGAAAACCTCGCGGGATACATCCTCGAGCGGATCCACAAAAAAATGGATATCCCACCCGGAGTAACAGCTATCTCTATCGGCGTCGATGAGGGATACGGCCAGGGTGCCTGGATTACAGGATAAACATGAAAGCCGTCTGCCTGCTCTCCGGAGGACTTGACTCATGCGTTACTGCCGCCATCGCCGCCAGCCAGGGCTACGAACTACACGCACTGACGTTCAACTACGGACAACGCAGCCAGCCGGAAATCAAACATGCCAGAAAAGTGGCCGAGGCGCTCGACGTGACGGAACACAAACTAATCGACGTCGACCTCCGGAGTATCGGCGGCTCAGCGCTCACCGACGACATCGAGATACCCGAAACAGCACAGGAGGGCATCCCCGTGACGTATGTGCCGGCACGGAACACCATCTTTCTCAGCTACGCGCTCGCTTATACGGAGGTCATCGGAGCAAATAGCATCTACATTGGCGTGACCGCGGTGGACTACTCCGGCTACCCGGACTGCCGGCCCGAGTACATAGAGGCGATGCAGCGGGTGGCTGAACTGGGGACAAAACAAGGGGTTGAGGGAAACGCTCCGGCGATAGAGACGCCGGTCATCGACATGGCGAAGCATGAGATCATCGCACGAGGCATCGAGCTGGATGCGCCGCTGGAGCATACCTGGTCGTGTTATCGAAGCGGCGACGTGGCATGCGGCAGATGTGACTCCTGCCGGCTCCGACTGGACGGTTTCGCCCAGGCGGGCAGGGAGGACCCGATAGCCTATGCAGATAACTGAGCTTTTCTTCTCGCTGCAGGGAGAAGGGAAAAACGTCGGGCTGCCAACGATTTTTGTCCGCACTACAGGCTGCAATCTGCGCTGCAGCTACTGCGACACCACCTACGCCTACGAGGATGGCGAATCCATGGAAATTCCTGATATCGTTGCGGCAATGCACCAGTGGAGCTGCCATCGCGTATGCCTCACGGGCGGGGAGCCCTTACTGCAGGAGGAGCTGGCAGAGCTCGTCGACGTGCTGCTGACGAAGGGGTACACTGTAGAGGTGGAAACCAACGGCTCACAGGATATCTCGTGGCTTACCAAAAAAGAGGCCTCTATTTCCATGGACATAAAATGCCCCTCATCCGGCATGCATATGGAGATGAACATGGACAACATCGGGTTGCTCCGCCCCCGGGACCAGCTCAAGTTCGTCATCGGCACGCGGGAAGACTATGACTATGCCCAGGGTATCATCAACAGATATATGCCACGCTGCCAGGTGGTCATGCAGTCCGTCTGGGGAAGTAACGTGCCGCTGGCCGACTGGATTATCCGGGATGAAATCGACGTGCGTCTCTCGATGCAGCTCCACAAAATCCTGTGGGGCGACAGGAAGGGCCTCTGATAGAAAAACACAATCTTTATATAAAATGATGGCAATTCAGTCCTAACCCT
>JBNGDQ010000324.1:0-1587 GCA_049975285.1 Thermoplasmatota archaeon | reverse complement strand
TGTGGGTCGAGCCGGTAGGAGACGCCGTTCTCCACATGGGTTGTTTCTGTATCAGTATCGCCCCAGAGGTGCTTGACCTGTGGACGGCGCATGACGCCGCTGATGCCACCGGTAACTTCTAGCACGGCCCGGCAGTCCAGCACGTCGGCGTATATCCCGGCAGCCTGCCTTTTGTCGGAAAACCCGTCTGGAAAGCGAAGGACGAGGACGTCGCCGATTTTCTCCCAGGATACCGGCAGCATCGCAACGCCGACGTCCGGTAATTCCTCTTCGATGCAGGCACGTATCTCGGCTATCGGCGTCGGGTAATCCCGGGGTACTATCTCCTGCTGCTCGACGATCTCGAAGGCAAAAGGAAACATTTCCGGTGGCTTGGTGACTGGAATATGTACCTCTTGCTCGGTGCGGCTGATACGCCGGCGGTCGTCCAGCAGCCCGTGCTCGATGAGATGCTGCAGCGCGGCTTGGGCATCACGGGGAGCAACTGCGATGGCCGTCCGAATCACAGGTATAACAACCCAGGCATCATATAAATGTTGACAGTGGTGGAAAACGTTTTAACGTGCCAGGTGTTTGCCGTCCGATGGACCGGATACCGCTGGTGTACGTCGAGCAGGGGCAGGCTACCGTGGAGGGAAAACGATTCAGAGCCGTCGAAGCGCTCAAGGAACTCCGCGGGGAGCATGACCTGGTCTACGTGCTCGACCTGGACGGCATCCAGCACAACCGGGCTAACATCGACGTGTACAAGAAGGTCTCAAAGAAGGCATTTTTGTGGCTGGACGCGGCGCCGCGGCGCGTGGAGGACGTCATCGACCTCGTCGTGGCCGGTGCCGCCCGGGTGACCCTGCAGGATGCGATGCACGATGATGACCTTCGGCAACTCGTCGACATGGTGGAAAACCACCTGTATCTGCGGTCCGGGGAGCCAGCCCAGGCGGAACGACGAATCCGGCAGTTCGGGCTGGCTGGCCTCGTTCTCAGCGATGCCGGGCGGGATACCTGGAATGTGGAAACCTGGCATGTAAAAGAAGAGCAGAGCATCGTGGAGCGGATAGCATGATCAAAGAAGCGCGGAAGCTCATCGCGTTTTTGTTCCAACGGAGCAGCAAGGATACGCTCGATGAAAACGAGATATATATGACGCTATCCTACGAGCTCGGCTGGCTGACCCCGGCCGAAGCGAAGCGGTTCATCCAGCGGGGCCTCGAGCAGGGGCTGCTTGAGGACACGGATGCCGGCTACACGCCCACGTTTGACGTCTCGACGGTCGAGGTACCCCTGGGCTTCGAGGTCGACGGCAGTATCGTAGAGACCAGGAGCCAGGGAGTGGTGGACGTCATCGTCGGTGTCCTGACCGGGAAAGGCATGACGGAGGAACAGGCGCGGAGCATGATACGCCAGCGGGCTGAACAGGAAAACATCATCATTGAAGTAGCAGCATTGCTCGTTGCCCATGAACAGGATATCGACGTGCAACCCTACCTTGAGCAGGGAAAAAAAGCCGTTACCCGATTGTAGCGGCTAGGGAGCCGGCGTGACCGTCAGGGCAGCTCCGACGCAGAAGGCCGGGTCAGGCGCCCCCTG
>JBNGDQ010000323.1:0-1595 GCA_049975285.1 Thermoplasmatota archaeon | reverse complement strand
GGACACGGCGCATAACCTATGGAATCAACAATAGGGCGGATGTAAGAGCAAGCAACATCCGCCTTGGCCGCCAGGTGGATTTCACCCTCCATCTGAGGGATGAGAGCGTCGCAACCCACGTACCGCTCCCGGGGCTGCATCAGGTCTACAATGCCCTTGCTGCTGCTGCCGTGGCACGGGCGATGCGGGTCAGACCGGCTCGGATAAGCGCTGGTCTGCAGCAGGTGAAAATGGCCGCCGGGCGCCTTGAAGTGCGGGAACTCCCGACGGGGGTCACTGTCCTGGATGACAGCTATAATGCCAATCCTCAATCTATGGCAGCAGCGCTGGACGTGCTGGAAAACTGGCCCGCATCAGGACGGCGCATCGCCATCCTTGCCGACATGCTTGAACTCGGCGAGGCAGCGCCACACTGTCATACGGAGCTCGGAGCGCGTGCAGCGCAGGCGGCGGATATTGTCATGGTCTATGGGCAATGGAGTACAGAGGTGGCAGAAGGTGTGCTTCTAAATGCCGAAGGCAACACCCGGGTTTTGCGCATGCACGAGCATGCGGATATCTGTGCATGGTTGCAGCGTCATATCAAGCCCGATGATTGTGTACTTATTAAAGGATCGCGCGGGATGCGAATGGAAAAAATCGTCGATTTTCTGTTGCATAAACTCAAAAAGGTGGCATAAATACATCCTTTTCTTCTACGGGATTGCCATACAAGGTCTGCCATGCTCTATCATCTGCTTTTTCCTCTCCATACGGAGTTTTCCGCGCTCTACGTATTCCGTTTTATAACCTTTCGTACCATTTACGCTACAATCACCGCACTCCTGCTGGCTTTCCTGCTCGGCCCCTGGGTTATCGAGCGTCTGAGTAAACTTCAGATCGGCCAGACCATCAGGAAGGTGGGGCCTGAGTCGCACTTCAAAAAAGAGGGCACCCCTACTATGGGGGGTACCCTTATCCTGATGTGTATCGTATTCCCTACCCTGCTGTGGGCCGATTTAACCAATGCCTATGTGTGGATAGCCCTTTTTGTGACCATGGGATTTGGCGCTATCGGTTTTGCGGATGACTACAAGAAAATAAAATACAAGAGCAGTGATGGGATGTCGGCGCGCGGCAAGCTGATACTGCAGATACTGATTGCCGTGGCAGCCGGGGGAATGCTGCTTATGTACACGGATTATACCTCGGTCCTCGCCGTACCGTTTTTCAAGACCGTCACCCCTGAATTGGGCTGGCTCTACCTCCTCCTGATTCTGACCGTCGTGGTGGGGGCAGGCAACGCGGTAAATCTCACGGATGGTCTGGACGGTCTCGCCATTGGTCCGGTTATTGTTGCTTCAGGCACCTATCTGCTGTTGGCTTATCTTGCCGGTAATGCCCGTTTGTCGGAATATCTGCAAATCAGTGGCGTTGCAGGGGCCGGCGAGCTCACGGTAATGTGCGGGGCCATGGTGGGAGCCGGGCTCGGTTTTTTGTGGTTCAACACCTACCCGGCCCAGGTCTTTATGGGCGATGTGGGCAGCCTCTCTCTCGGAGGTGCGCTGGGGATAATCGCTGTAATCGTAAAGCAGGAACTCGTTCTGGTTATTGTG
>JBNGDQ010000322.1:0-1600 GCA_049975285.1 Thermoplasmatota archaeon | reverse complement strand
CTTCCTAAAAGAAGGTCATAGGTTATAACATTTTATAAAAAGTGCAAAAGTTCTGTTATCATTTGATTCATCAGCGTTATCTTTTTGCACAACCAGTACATTTCTCGTGGATGCAATTGGTACCACAAACATCAATGCCACGAGTACACACATCACTCCCTTCAATAGACCCCTATCCCTCATGCTTATGCCTCCAGTTATGTAAACCGGTTTTGCTACATAAATATTTACCCTTGTTTAGCCATTAAAACTGATAGATTTAGCAATAGCGATCTGAACGTTACATTTCTCCATATGTTTTAAAGCAGAAATCAATTTGGTAAAACCCGTTATCTTCGCTTGCATCCTCATAATTCTCCCATCTGCGGCCATTAAAGTACCATGGTTCTCCCTCCGCATATGGATTGTCTGCTCCATAACACCAGTAATAAACATTGTCGCTGTCACCCGATGTTTGATGCCAAACGATGTAGTATGTTTCATAAGGGTTCACAGGTGTGTCAGGGAGGTCAAATTCTATCCATTTTGAGTTCCCAGAAAAACAATCGGGATCCAGACTTTCAGAGGCAATGTTGTCCCCCTCTAATGTGTGGCAGAGTGATATTTCGAGGGAACCCGGCGAACCCTCCTTCCAACAGTAAAGGGAGACGCGGGTCAGCGTGGAAACTGTCGGTACAAACGATTGGGCGAACGCTCCATCACCCCAACATCCCCATCCCCAACCGCAGTAGCTTGTTTGTTGCTGGTCGAGTCTGTCGGTCATAATGGTTTCTGTCAACATGAGTTCTCCAGGATAGTTATCATACATTTGGGGATGCCAGTTAACCCCCCAGTCCTCGGCAAGTGCCAGTGTCAATGTTTCTGCATAGTCAAAAGCTTCCTCGGCAGAACACAGGTCGTTTCTATCGGCATCAGCATAACCCTTCAGGCCTTCGGCTACATAGTTCGAGAAATATGAGCCATAGGAATCTTCTGCTTCACCACACGACATAAGTATCACCCGGCCATTTCCAGCAATATCGGCAGCAAATTCTTCAGCCCAACCTTTGGCATTCGAATTAATGGCGTCCCCCATACCTCCGCTGTAAGAGCTATCTACGATAACAGCGACTCCCGCCGAATCTAACCGACTGAGTAAAAAATTGAGTTCATCATCCCATATACAGGTATAGAATTTTTCCAACCCATAATAGGTGACCAGATACTCATCTTTACCATCACTTTCGTCAAAGGGCGGTAAATCAGGACCCTGGAAGCCAAGGGTAGTAATGTACACCAAAGAAATATCGTTTTCATCATCGTTATCTGCCAACCATCTCAGAGCTTCTACCATGTTAATAGCGGTACACTCCATGCCCTTCAACACCATAATGTGATCCTCCTGCCAATGCTCAGACAGCAATAACGTTTCATAAAGGTTATCTACTGCTTCCCACATAGAAGGACGATTTTCATCGGGATGCCCCGCATATTCACCAACCGCCATCAACACCGCCCAGTACTCAGCCTCATCTCCCTCACGTGATGATTGTACCGAACTACGGACCTCATTGTCCATGTCTTTGGATGACTGTTCGATATCAACCTCCACCACTGTAGA
>JBNGDQ010000321.1:0-1604 GCA_049975285.1 Thermoplasmatota archaeon | reverse complement strand
ATCTACCTCAAATAAGAGAGAAAAACACATAAACCAGGGGGTATTATCGGCCTGTGCATAAGGATACCTGGTTCCTAGTCGGCCTCCTCGGCAGCGCCACCATCGCGCTGCTGGCCGGGCATCTCCTGTTCGAAGCAACATGGTATTCAGCACCGGAGACCTTTGAAAGCATCGTTGCCATTCCCTTGTTCGCCGGCTTGTTATTGCTCGGGGCTGGCTTTTTCAACCGGCATCGGCTCCGGCATCTCGTCACCGCAGCAGGATGGTTCGTCTTCGGCGGCTACTGGGCCACTCAGCCCGGGTTCCTGTACGTGAAGGAGGCCGGTGACATCGTCAACGCGTCGCTGTGCATCGCCGGTGTGTACTTATTATTCTACCTCGGGTATCATGAATACCTCTCATATCGGCGCAAGGAAGACGTCCAGTCGCTATCATTCATCGCCGGGGCTACCTTTGTATCCGGCTTTTTCTATTTCCTCATCGACCAACTGCAGGAGCTCTCCGGCCTGCTGATAAAGATTGTAGCTGGTCAGACCGTCTGGGTGATGCAGCAGCTTGGCTACGACGTCGTGACGGGCAGCATCCAGTACGGCGAGTCCGTATCGGTGCCGGTCTTCTTCAACGGCTGGCCCTCCGTGGACATCATCCTGGCCTGCACCGGCCTGCAGTCCATCATGATATTCGTGGGCGTCATCGTGGCCCTGCGGAACGTCGACCGGGAGCGCCGCTTGAAGGCATTTGCAGCTACAGTCCCCGTCATCTACGGGCTGAACATCATCCGGAACGTCGGTGTCATCTACGGCGTCGAGGTGCTCGGCGCCAGCTTCTACATGATGCACAACGTCGTCGGCAAAGTCGGATCCCTCGTCGCCCTGATAATACTGGCCTACATCGCATTCGAGATACTCCCCGAGCTCTACGAAAACATCATGGACCTGTTCGACCTGCCGAAGCGACGCGGTCCCGTAGAGCAAGCACTGCACCGCATGCTGAGGAAACGATGATCGCCCGAGGCTGCCTGTACATCGCTCTGGCACCGCTCCCCTTCATGCTCCTGTTCGGCGCTCTCTCATTTCTGGATTCCTTGTTTGTTCCCCTGGCCCTGCTGTTTGTGCTGCTGCAGCTGTTTTTCCTCCTGTTCTTCCGTGACCCTGAGCGTCAGGTCGACAGCGGCATTGTTTCCCCGGCGGACGGCGTGGTCATCGAGGCGGGGCGTCACATCTCGGTTTTTATGAACCTGTGGAACGTCCACGTCAACCGGGCGCCGCTCGCCGGGACCATAGTAGCAATGCAGCATATGCCCGGCCGGCATGCCCCTGCATTCAGAGAAAAAGGCGACAACGAGCGCCTGCACATCGAGCTGCACACGGAGCACGGCGACATAACGGTCACCCAGATAGCCGGCACCATAGCACGGCGCATCGTCCCTTACCTATCCACAGGCGAGATCATCGAAAAAGGACAGCGCATCGGCATCATCCGCTTTGGCTCCAAGGTGACCGTGGAGCTCCCCGACGATGCATCGCCAGCGGTGGAGACAGGTGACCGCGTTCGGGCGGGTCAGACCATCGCCACGATGAACGAGCAATAACGCAGCCACTTGT
>JBNGDQ010000320.1:0-1618 GCA_049975285.1 Thermoplasmatota archaeon | reverse complement strand
TGGATGGCCCTAGAGCCCGAGCACGAACGGGCCCAGGATGAAGCCGCTCGCCGAGCTGCTGGAGCCACCCGCGGTCACAGTTATCGTGGTCGGTCCAACGCCGAGTACGAATCCAGGCCCAACGGTGACGGAGTCCCCTGGTTCGAGCTGGTCGATGGTATCAGAAGTGCTGGCGCCGACGAATACTGCGCCAGAGAGTTCAACGGACCAGTCGACGTTTTCGGCGGCCACGGTGCCGCTGTTGGTTATGGTAGCGCTGATTCCGAACCCGCCAGATATGGCTGTGACTTCGAGGATGGCGCTTGGCACAAATGCGTAGTAGATATCCTTGTTGCCGTCTCGATTGTCAACCCAGACGATGCCGCTCTGATGGATGTCAACGGTGTTTTCTTCCTCCACGACGGTTCCGTCCTCCTCGTTTATCTGCTCTGCATCTCCCCATGTTGCACCGCCGTCCTCTGACTTTGTGACGTACAAGTTGCCGTCCATAACATATGCGCAGAATGCAGTGCTGCCGCTCATGAACACGGCTGGATACAGCTCGTCGGTCTGCCCTTCATTGGCCACGGTGCTGAAGTCCCACGTCTCGCCGCCGTCGCTGGTATACGCACATTTGATATCCCAGTCACCGAACACGTTGTCGGTGGTCATGTAGACAATGACGGCACTGTTACCGGAGCCGCCGATGTTGGGGTGGGCGTTGTCATAGGTATCGCTCTCATCAAGGTAGAACTGGTATGGCGTGTACTCAATGTCTGGCTCCTCGTTGGGCACGATCTTTTTGAAGACGACCTCGCTGCCGCCGGATGGATTATCGTACTGCCAGGTGAGCATGATGTAATCGTCCTCAGTCTGCGCTGGATCGTTGTCATGGAAGCAGGCCATATCGGGATCTGCTGCCGGGGCTGTCACCACCTTAGACTGTGCATCAAAGTATCCGATGCCTCCTGCTTCAAGTGCTCCGCCGACATACCAGTGAGCCGGGCAGGCTATAATGTCGTAGACGTCATAGACAACATGGTAGATGTACATGTTGGTCGGGCCGGTAACATCGTAGTTGAACTCGTTGTACCATGTATCATCGGAAATGCAGGTATACCGGATGTCCTCGTATTCGGTGGTCCAACTGTAGAACTCGTAGGTGCCGCTATCGGTAATGTCGGCGATGCGGAAGAAGCCAGGGTTGTTGTTGACGATGTCTCCATAGCAGCCCCAGAGTCCTGTGAAGTCGCCGCCTCCTTCGAAGTCGCCGCCATGAACGTAGGCCACGTCAGAGTGGAGCTCCATCCCATCCATGGTGACGAGAGTTGACTCCCAGGCTGTACCGTCCGATGAATAAGCCATTCCAATATCGGCATCGAAGGTGCCCGCCAGATGTGTCCAGGTGACTACGGTGTGGCCATTTCGGTCATTGGTGATACAGGGCTCCATGTCCTCCTCGGGACTATTAGGGGTAACGAGGACGCCGCCGGCTCCGACGGAAACCGGATGGCTATTTCCTAAGTCTCGGAGCTCGAAAGATTGGAGTTCCGCTCCTTCAAATTCGCTTTTTTCTACTGGCTCGGTAGCGACGATTGCCATGGGGGCTATCGTCATCACGAGCAGTACTGCTACAAGT
>JBNGDQ010000319.1:0-1620 GCA_049975285.1 Thermoplasmatota archaeon | reverse complement strand
AGTTGTGCCAATACCCACCTTACCATCCACGACCAGGTTGTCTACGCCAGGGTCGTCGTAGTTCCCGATGTATACACCCTTCGGTACTGCCAAATAGGCACCACTGGCGTATATGGCAGTTGTATTCTGGTATCCAATGTACAGCTTTCCACCTGCCGCTGATAGCGTGACATTACTGTTTCCGTGATCTCTTAGAATATAGTTGCTGTTATAGCCGGAGTAAATTGCTTTGCCGGAGGCAATCGTGATATCGCCATCCACCACCAGGTTATCGGTGCCAGGATCACTAGTACCGCCTACATGGATGCCACCCAGCGCTGTGATGTAATCATCAACCCTCAGTCGCCCCTGACCTATATTGGTGATAGTACTACCTATAATCAGACCCTGCCCTGATATACGGGCATAACCCTCACTAGTTATAGGGCTGCTAATCAGGTCAAGCTGAACGTCATAACCGGTGCTGGTATCTGAGTAGATGCGCGTCTCGGCGGACATAGATGAACTGCCATAGTTGCCAATATAAACCAATGAAGCGTGTCCATCTGGGTTGGGCCAATAGAGATAATGATTATCTACATTGCTTCCGGTATCTGATGTTCCCGTGAGCATGAAAATGTCATTACCGGTAGCACTCGACCGCAGCTTATAGGCTGCTTTTACGGGGTCATAGGTACTAGTCGCGATAAGTTCTAGCCCATCTGCATTCAGCAGGACATTACCGCCCCCTGCAACGATAGCGCCCGACGCATCTACCTTACACTGGATTGTCCCGGTTTTCGTGGCCCTGGTCGTGAAAGCAGCGTCCTGGCCGTAGATATTGATGCCGTGGGTGGCGTCAATTTCTACACCACTTTCGTCATACCATTGACCACTCGCAACGACGTTGGACGTGAGTTTGATATGTCCTGAGCTGATATCGGTCTTTAGAAGACGCCCATAGGTCGTGCCGTCGCCCAAGTCATCTAGATCGTGATTATCAAGGTATATTGTCCTTTTAGAATCTATGAGGGGATCCGAAATACTTCCGGTGAATGTATAACCGGTGAGATCGCTCAGGATGCTGATGCTCCACCCATCATCCCACTTATCTATGCTGCTATTCGAGTAACCGGCCTGAAAGTCCCTTACAGAAATCTTTGGATAATGCCAGCTTGATGTAGTTTCCCCGATGACGATGCAGCACTTACTTCCATCGTGGCCGAAACGCACACGCTGATTCTGGGCCGTCGAGCCTCTGAGTTTAGCAAACTCATTGATCCACTGAGGACTTGGATAGTAGTTGTAGCCACCTATCTCTAGTGAGAATGAGGCATTGCTATAATACTCAAACACGTCCACGACGAACCGCATCATCGTGCTCGTCCAGCTTTGCGGCAACGTGATGACAATAGCTCCAGTTATGGCACCATTGTGGCTATAGGTTGCACCGCCTGGCTTACTGATCGTTGTGATGTCGTTTTCTGTAACGGCGACCTGGTGTGGAGGGATCGTATTATCCAGGTAGATATTGCCCTTCACCTCAAGCGTTGAGCCGTTCCAGGATATGTAGTTACCGCTCATACTGCCCACACGCCATTTATAGACATCGCCATCGTTGCCAGCCCACACGCCGGCATT
>JBNGDQ010000318.1:0-1636 GCA_049975285.1 Thermoplasmatota archaeon | reverse complement strand
CTGCCAGCCGCCTGATGATAGCATCTACCGGAATCCAGGTTCCCCTAATCACGGGCTTTCCAACATCACCTCGGGGTCGACCACGAGTATTTTATCAAGCTGCTCTGCCATGATACACAAACAACGCAGTTTATTTTAATATGTATCTCCTGGAGTGACACGTTTTCCTTTGATTTGCTCGGCTACCGCACCTGCACGGCAACACGTGGAAGGGCACAATATCACACGATAAACATTTTAACCCCTCTGCTTTTTGGCATCTGTGAACGCGAAAGGTCCATCATGCTGTTCGACGCCACGCAGGCGGAGCGGCATTCGAGTAGCGACGGGGCGACAGGAGAACCGCATCCGGGATATCGCCGCGCGGCTGCGGGACAATCCAGCCATGGTGCTGCCCACATGTAGAGACGACTGCCGGCGGTGCTCGTTCAAGGGCATCCGGAAGAAGCTGGAGAAACTCCGCGATGCTGACGAAGAGACGCTCAAGAAATACGCGGCAAAGAAGGATTTTTTTTCCAAGGATCTGGTATCAGCCGTGGCGGCCACGATGCTGCTCGCGGATGCCGACGACATTCCCTACCTGGCAGCCAAGGACATCAACGGCACCACATATGTCTACGCAAAAAGGGGAAACGCCGACGAAGAGAAACTGCTGGCTGTACAGAACTACGATGATCCACATCTGCGGCTGCTCGCTGTGGTGGACCTGGCAGCCAAGGATGACCTCTACCTGTATTCGCTGGCTGACGACATGATCTGCGTGGAGGACGACGCGACGCCACCGGAATCATTTGTCTCCTTCGTGCTCCAGCGGCTCGGCCTCGACAACGGCGACTGCACGCATATGCCCACGGACCAGCCGCACATCGTCATCGACTGGAAGCCAGCTGACGTCACCATCCGCATCTGCGAGCGATGCACCAAGAGAAACACCGTAGCCGAGCTCACCCGGTATTTCTACGCGCCGGACATCGAGGAGATATTCTCCGTCCATGTGGAAGGAGACATCGTGGAATGCCACCAGGCGTGCAGTGACTGCCCCATCGAGGCGGCGCTGGACACCCAGCTGGACGACGAGATGTACCTGGCGGGACAGATGAACGATGCAGCGTTCATCGAAAACTGGCAGAAAAAAGTACGCTGGAACATCGAGGCGCTCGACCAGCCGGTCTTCATCTTCAACGGCATCTGTTTTGGAGACAATGCCGCGGCAGCCGTCGAGCATCTCCAGCCGAAGCCCTGGGAGGAGTCAGCCCTCCGTCTATTGCTGGAGCAGGCATCGCAGCCGCTTATCCTGGATGACGCAACGCCCAATGCGGTCATCGCGGAATACTGGGACGACATGGCCGGTCAGCTCGTGCAGGACATCGCCGGCAGCGAGGGACTGCGCATCCTCCGGGAGGGCTCAGGCAAGTATACCCCGGCGGAGATACTGGAACGAGTACATGAGGCGGCGCGGCGGCAGCAGGCGCTGGCCACCCTGCCCTCCTACAGTGACCTGCCGGAGCTGGCCTCGTTCGCGGATGGCATCGCCCGGGCCTACCGGAGCGGTGGTCCCGGTGAGGCAATGAAGGCCATCCAGCAGGAGCACATGGACTTCAAGCACAAGGCTGTAGCCTACGCGTTCCTGCTCGCC
>JBNGDQ010000317.1:0-1641 GCA_049975285.1 Thermoplasmatota archaeon | reverse complement strand
CGGGTATCTACGTGGACAACCTCCAACTTTTTATGGATGGTGTTATCAATGAAACTGCCGCTGCAGTCATCGCTTCCATAACCATCGATAACAACACTATCCATAATGGGACGGACGGTGTAGTCATGAAACGAGTGGATGGCCAACCTGCACTCAATGAGAGCGGTCTACTTTCCTTTAGGGGCATCAGCATCGAGAACAATACTATCTTTGATTGCCTGGGATCACCTAGCGGCATACATCTGAATGGTACCACCAACCTCAGTGTCCACCGCAACCATATTGACACCTGTGCCCATGGCATCTATCTGCAAAATTCCAGCAACTGTAGCCTCACATATAACTGGATAGAAAACAATACCGCTGCTTCTACAGGGGCTCATTTGGATGCGGATTCGCATGACAATGAGATCCATTACAATTGTTTTATAGAGAACGTGGAGCAGGCCTATGATGATGGGCTACGCAATGATTGGGATACTAACTATTGGTCCGATTATACGGGAACACCGTCGTATTATATGATACCAGCGGGGTCAGCAGGCACCCAGGATAGCAACCCGTTAGGATATTGCCCGCTCCGCGGCGAGCCTCCGTGTGGCGTGGGCGGCGAGGTGCTACCCGTCAATATTCTTGAGCTGCTTGCGCCGTATATCTTCATTGTGGTGTCAGCCGTCGCTCTCATTGCAGGTGTGACGTTTGGATGGTATTACAAGAAAAAGAAATAAAAGGCTTGTAGCATTGGATAGGTAGATGTTTGAGGGTCTGCAGAGGATGCTTGAGTCGAAGCGGAACAAGGCATTGGTAGCTGTGGCTGTTGGCATCATAGTGGTTGGTGGCGTATCATCCTGGCTTGTTTTTAGGGATGATACTTCGTGGCGTTCATCTGCCGCCGAGGTAGTCATTGTTGACCAGCTTGACGGGTCGCATCCGAATCAGTCCTTTCGAGAGCAGATAGCAGACTTGATGGATATGCATGGGCTGCAGGTTGACTATTATGGGCATGACAGTGTTACGGTTGACCTGTTTCGGAATCTGCTCAGGAATGAGTATCGGCTCATTATTTTGCGGGTGCATGCTGCTACGGGATTTGCGGCGGGTCAGCCGTCACGGCTGGCCTTGTTTACAGGGGAACCGTACAGTAAAAATGAGTATATCTGGGAGCAACTTAACAATCAGGTGGAACGAGTCCGCGTCAATCCTGAGAGCGACAGCTACTTCGGCATCTACGAGAGCTTTGTCTCTGATGTTATGAAGAGCAACTGCACGAATGCAACCATTGTTATGATGGGCTGCGATGGATTAACCCATACCGAGATGGCAGACGCCTTTATCGAGAAAGGAGCACGAGTATATGTCGGCTGGGAGGGCATGGTGAGCGCCGACTATGTAGACAGAGCAACGACAGCCTTCCTCAACTCTTATATGGAGAATAATATGAACGTTGACGCAGCCATAGATCACGTGATGGACACCATCGGACCCGATCCTGCATTCGGCAGCGAACTCGCAGCCTATTCCAAACCGTAACCATCATTTTTTCTCATAGAAACAAGGGTGAATAGTCGTATGCATGCTCGTCAAGCATGATGATGCCGCTGCGCCAGAACTCGCAGACCCGTCGCAGCTTGGGTAAACTAT
>JBNGDQ010000316.1:0-1641 GCA_049975285.1 Thermoplasmatota archaeon | reverse complement strand
AAAAGGGTATTTATGCCCTCATGTCGTATTCCACGATGACGTGGCCGTCCGGGTCGATGATGCGGCGGCGGTCACCCTTGCCATGGATCTGGAGGGTTTTCCCAAAAGTGCCTATGTGTTCCCATCCCTGCATATCTGATAAACAGGTTGGCTATATATAAAGATTATTAAATCTGGTGTATCAGTCGTCCAGTATGACCCGTTTCAGGTCGTAGCCTTCCGGGCATTCCACGTCGTCGATGACCTCAATGATGCGGTATTTTTTTTCTGCGACACCGGGATGGCAGACCTGGTAGAACGCACAGCCCACATTGTCGCATTGCACCTCGGTGTAGGAGACCTCCGTTCCCTTCGTTGCATCGCTGGAGACCGTGGTCTCGATGGGCAGCTTTTCGATCTCGACGGGTACCACGCCGCCCTCATGCAGCGCGCAGTCGTGATGCTTGTCCCGGACCTTTGTAATCCGGTATCGGCGTCCCTCCTTCAAGTTCGAGCAGACCGTCTTCAATCGGCAGCCGCGGCATTCCGAAGTCACGCCGACGTATATGAAGTCGGCTCCCTCATGCGCCAGTTTTTTTCCTATAAGTGTTACGAATGTCATACTATCCTCTCATCCTCTATGCTACTCCAGTGACCTTTACCAGATGCTCAGCCGCGTCGGCGGATAATCCATCTGCACCCAGGATGGTATACCGATGGGGCCGGACCTTCTGCGCCATCAACAGCGCCTTGACTACTTCCTCCTCGGATACACCGAGCTCCCGGGCCGTGGTCGGCGCTCCGATTTTCTTCAGTGCCTTCCGGAAGCCCTTCCAGTCGCCACCGTGGAGATACATCATCATAATGGAGCCGACGCCGCACTGCTCCCCGTGCATCGATTTGCCGGGCGCAATGTTGTCCAGGGCGTGGCTGAACATGTGCTCTGCACCGCTGGCCGGTCGAGATGAGTTAGCGACGCTCATCGCGACGCCGGAGACAATCATGGATTTCACCGCTATCCAGGAGGACTCCTCGATGCCCGGCTTGATGTATTCCGCGTTCTCCATCAACAGGTTCGCGGCGGTCTCAGCCAACGCGACGGCAAAGGAGCTATAGTATTCCCGTTTGAGCCGCCAGGCCAGCTGCCAGTCCATGATAGATGTCAGGTTGGACATCACGTCGGCGCAGCCGGAGGCCAGCATCCGATACGGTGCCTTGGAGATGATGGCCGTGTCGGCGAGGACGGCCACGGGGGAGCGCGCCTGCTTGGATACGGAGCCCTTCTCTTCCTTGATGGAGGCCCGTGGTGACGCGATGCCGTCGTGCGAGGCAGCGGTGGGCACGCTGATGAAGGGCACGCCGTAGTTGAATGAGGCGAGCTTGGCGATGTCGATGACGGTGCCACCGCCGACGGCGATGAGCGACTCGATGCCCCACTTGGTGGCATGTTGCTCAACCAGGTTTATCTGGTCCATGGTGGCCTGCCCGACGACGATGTCGTCCACCGTGTAGTCGTGATCCTGTAAAATATTGATGACGGTGTTGCCGGCGAGCTCCTTGGTGGTCTCGTCGTGCACCACGAGCGGATGGGTGCCCAGGTTTACTTTTTCGCAGAGGTCGACGATTTCCTCGATGACGTTGTGGCCGGCGATGACGTCCCGG
>JBNGDQ010000315.1:0-1648 GCA_049975285.1 Thermoplasmatota archaeon | reverse complement strand
AAGCTCCATTATCCAGACCACGGACGGAGGGTACGCCCTCGCAGGATCTACCGAGTCATTTGGTGCCGGCGGATTTGATTTCTGGCTTGTTAAACTCGCTGTATTAACAGCTGATTTTGACTATTCACCCCAGTCGCCAACAGTACAGGACTCCGTCCAGTTTACCGATTGTTCATATGGCGGGTCGCCGCCGTATACCTACAACTGGGATTTCGGGGACGGCCACGTTGCAACAGCCAGGAATCCGTTGCATATCTATACCGACACGGGCACCTTTCAAGTGACCCTATCAGTACTGGATGATGAAGGATGGGTTAATACGAGCACCACCCAAATCACCATCACCAACCAGACGCCTACCGGTGATTTCAAGTATATGCCATCCCACCCAACTAGACTGACCATAATTCAGTTCACGGATTTATCCAGCGACGATGGCACCATAGCTTCGTGGCTATGGGATTTCGGGGACGGCCACAATGCAACCGAACAACATCCTACACACCAGTATGATGCAATCGGAACATATGTTGTCACTCTGACTGTTATCGATGACGATGGTAATCGCAATGCGTTGACAAAGAAGGTAACCATCGTTAATATCGAACCCACCGTGGATTTTACACTTCCATCATCTCCGGTCACCAACAAAACGTTACACTTTTTCGATGAATCCCGAGACAGCGACGGCTGGCTGAGCTCGTGGCGGTGGACGTTTGGCGACGGAAAAAGCAGCAACTCTCAGAATCCCTCCCATGTCTACATTTTCCCCGGGGATTATCAGGTTACGCTTACCGTGACGGATAACAATGGTGGTAGCGACACCACCACTAAAACCCTTACCGTAAAACAGGGCAATATGCCACCCATAGCAGCATTTTCCTATACTCCCTTGTATCCTAGGCCCCGAGAAGACATCGTTTTTGATGCCTCGGATTCCTATGATCCCAATGGCAACATGACCATACAAGTTTATAGCTGGGACTGGAACAACGATGGAACTTTTGAGGACTCCATCACGACTTGGCATGCCACCAAGGTCTGGTATAGCGAGGGACTCTACAATGTTACCCTCATGGTTACGGACAGTAACGGAAGTACCGACACCACTACCCACTCCATCAGAGTGGTCAACCGACCCCATGCCAAAATAGTCAAACCCCCTACGGGCTATGCGGGTGACAGCCTCGTTTTCGATGGAACCGGCAGCTACGACGACGGCTCCATCGTCAACTATACCTGGTATTTTGGCGATGACAACACCAGTTATAAGCAAAAAACCAGCCACATCTATCCTCGACCTGGAACATACGAGGTAATGCTCCTCGTGACCGACAACGATGGCTATATCGACGCAGCCATAACATCAGTGACTATTGACCCTCCACCGCCACCTTCCTTTCTTCAAAAATGGGGGTGGATACTTCTTCTCGTCACCATGGTATGTATTATAAGTCTGGGGGGAATCATAACATATATGAGACAGCAGACACATAAAAAAATCTTCGAGCAGCAAAAAAAAGAAATCATCGACCTAATAAATAGAGTTAGGAGAAAATAGCGGCATGATGCAATGAGTCACCGCTTCCACGTAGTTAACTACCCCGGGCTGAAGCCCGAGGCGTACCTTGGTGGCTGGGCTGGAAAT
>JBNGDQ010000314.1:0-1648 GCA_049975285.1 Thermoplasmatota archaeon | reverse complement strand
TCTGGCGACCATGATGGTCACGCTTGATGAGATATACGGTAGCTCCTATTTCGAGGTGCAGGGGCGTGATGATGCCGAGAAGGTCAAGTATTTCATCAGGGACGCCATCGAGAACTGGGGTATTACCTACGTGATGCTGGTGGGCGATGTCGATGTATTTCCCGTGCGCTATGTGGTCAGTGACGTTATAGATGGCATGTTTCCGTCGGACCTCTACTATGCCGATGTCTTCCGTGCCAATGGTTTCTTTGACAACTGGGATGTCGATAACGATGGCATCTTCGGGGAGCGTGTGGATGATGATCCTGACATGTATCCCGATGTTGCGGTGGGTCGCCTTCCCGCTGATACCGTCAGCGATGTGCAGCGGATGGTGGCATCCATTAGGGCCCATGGGGAGCAGACCCATCTGCCTGCGGATGCGGTGTTCGTGGGTACCGAGCTGTTCTGGGAAACCAATGTATCCGAGGGGGACTACCTGAAGGAACAGATTCGCCAAGAGATTCCCGGTCTCGACGTGACCCGACTCTACGAGCGAGACATCCATCCGAGGGATGCCCTCTCTACAACGGAGAATGTCAGGCGGGCCATCAACGACGGCACGACCTTTGTCAACTTCGCCTCGCATGGATACGCGTTCGGGATGGCATGGGATGCCGGGGGCTGGTCCACCAGCGATGTGGAGGCGCTTCAGCCCCCTCGCGCACCGGTGGTGTTCGCCATGGCATGCTCGACTAACCAGTTTGATGTTGATACATACGACTGCCTGGGAGAAGTTTTTCTGCTCAGGGGCAAGGCTGTCGGATACGTCGGCAGCGTTCGTGAAGCATACGTGTACCTCAACGAGGCCATCATCGGTGGGTTGAGCGGCGCTCTTGACCGGGCGTTTTACCTGGCATACCGTGATGGCTGCACCCGTTTGGGGGATATGGTTGCCCGTGCGCAGACCGAGTACCTTATCCGCTATCCGTTTTTCAGCGAGCATGACCACTTCACCCTCTTGGAGTACAACATGCTTGGCGACCCAACTATCCTGCTTCCTCCTCTTAACGGCACTTCGCGGGCCGTCGTCGACCAGCAATATGTCACGGAGGACATGGTTACGGTGGAGGCGGTTGCCCACGGCTATTCCAATGGCGCCGCCATCCAACTTTTTTACCGGCGGGCTGTAAGTCCGTGGTCTTCGTGGAAACCCTTTGGGGAGCCGCGCCAGCAGCCATGGCAATGGCAGGTCATCCTCGATAAGGGCCCCGGCCGCTACGAGTTCTATACGGTGCTGCACGACGGCGACCAGATCGAGCTGGCACCGGGCATGGCAGACGCCTCATGCATTTTTGATGTCATGCCGCCCTCCCTTAAGGTTGAGCAACCCTCGGGTGGCCTCTCTGTTGCCGGTCGGCAGATTGTTGCGTGGGAGACCAACGTGATTGTTGCCCTTGGCCCCGTCGACGTGGTGGCAGAGGCAGGCGATGATATCGCGGGTGTCGGCACCGTCATGTTCTATCTGGATGGCAAGCCCCTGTCTCAGGCTACCGTGCCTCCATATCGCACATCGCTGAGGGGTCCTATGGTGGGTATCCATGAGATAACGGTTTCCGCCACTGACCGGGCCGGCAACGCGGCCACCACCAGTATTTCCCTCTGGTTC
>JBNGDQ010000313.1:0-1658 GCA_049975285.1 Thermoplasmatota archaeon | reverse complement strand
GACGCCATTGAAAGCTACGGCATCAAGTACGTCATGCTGGTCGGCGGCCTCAAAAGCCAGTTCTGGGCAAAACCCCGCGACAACGCAAATATCGGGGCGCAGGCGTGGTATGTCCCCGTGCGATACACGAACCAGTGGGACGACCCGGCATTCCCGCTCGAGGAGGAAACGATACACGATCCGGGTGTCATCAGCGATCTGTACTATGCGGACGTCTACCGGGAGGGCGGCGCGTTTGCCAGCTGGGACCCCAGCGGCGATGGTGTCTTTGCTGCATGGAACAAACCCGGCGTGGAAAACGACACCAACCTCGACCTCTATCCTGACGTGGCCGTCGGCCGGCTGGCCTGCCGCAGCACCCGCGAGGTGGAGACCGTTGTCAACAAAATTATAGCGTATGAACGGGACGGCACCGGCGAGTGGTTCAACCGGATGACCGTGGTCTCCGGCGACGGATTCCTCGACCAGGAAGACCTCGATATCAGATGGGACACGTCCGGCCTTCCCGACGGGGACTACACCATTTACGCCCAGAGCAACAATCCCGAGGGCGTCTACGGCCCCGTCGACGTCATCAACGTGACGCTGGACCGAAACGCCGAGACCTCGCTGCACTTCAACCACGACGATCACCTCAATCCCGCTCTGCAGGACGGCTATCCTGCCCCGCCCATAACGGAAATCGTCTCGGTTTCTGAAGGTGATGTGCTGGGCAGCGACGATTACCACTACGAGCCGAGCGAGAGCGAGGCCTACTGCAATACCCTTTTCTGGTGGGCCAACGTCTCCTATGTGGACGGCGTGCTGCACATCAGAGAAAAGTCCTATGACCCGCAGCCCTACGGCAATGTCACCGACGTGCATCTGTGGATAGAAAACAGCAACGGAGAGGTCGTATTCGAGGACTATCGTTATCACACCGAAGTGTATTACGAGGGCGAATGGGTCACCGGCGAGAAATCGCTGCACGGACGGGGAGGTGCCCTCTACTACGTGCCGGAGCGCTTTGAGCGGGATATCGTGTGGACCTCCAATGGCCGTTTCACCGGCCAGACCGACGTTATCAACGCCTTCAGCCGGGGTCACGGTTTTGCGTTTTTCTCCGGCCACGGGAGTCCCGGCTACTGGGGCGACCAGTATCCCGGCATTCCTGGCAATCGGCAGCACGGCTCTGTGGACGGGCTTACCGTTTCTCAGGTGTCTCCGTTCTTTCCATGGGTGCAATTTCCGGCATTTCCCATGAATCAGCTGGCAAATACGGGCAAGTATCCGATTGTGGTGGTTGGCGGATGCCACAACAGCCTGTTCAATGTTTCTTTAATCCCCTCGGTGCTGGACATTTTCTACCTGTTGCTTCTGGGCAAAAACATCTACATGCATACCTACGGACAACCCACTCCCGAGTGCTGGGGCTGGTACATGATCAAACTGCCCGAAACCGGCGCCATCGCCACCATGGGTAACACCGGTTTCGGCTGGGGCTGGGAAGGTGAGTTCTGTACGGTCGGAGCGGGCGACGGATGGATAACCTCTGAATTCTTCCGCCAGTATGCCGAGCACGACTACGATACGCTGGGGACCGTCTACGCGCAGACGCAAACCGGTTACATCAACCACTTCAAATCGTTCACCCTTCCCGAGTGCTGGTGGTTCCCCGA
>JBNGDQ010000312.1:0-1658 GCA_049975285.1 Thermoplasmatota archaeon | reverse complement strand
GTCCACGCGACGGTGTTCATGCACGAGCTGGGCCACACCCTGGGCCTCTTCCATGACATCTATCCGGGTATCGACAACGAGAGCAGCCTCATTCCATTCCCGATACCCCTGATAGAGGGACAGCTCACCTATTACCGGTACCAGAGCTGCATGAACTACCAGTACGCCTGGCAGATACTGGACTATTCGGATGGCTCACGGGGCGGCAGGGACTTCGACGACTGGGGCCACCTCGACCTCACCTTTTTCCAGGACTCACACTGGAAATAATGGCAGGGTATCAGCCTCGATGGATGCTGGCGGTTACAGGTTCGCTATCCAGACCATCCGGGTGCCACAGCGTGTTTTACCCAGCGCGTTGTAGGCGATGACCTTGACCTCGTGTCTTCCCCAAGCGGGTTCATCCCACAGCCACGTGTAGGGTGCCTCGTCGTCGACGGCCTGCAGCTCGTCGTCAACGTAGAACTCCATCCGTTCGATGCCGTACTCCGCCTCCGGGTTCACCTCGACCGGCATGTTTCCCAGGACAACTGGCAGCTTGGTGGATATCGGCAGTATCTCCTGTCCTCCAAGGTAGAGGTACCCCGGCCGGGGCGTCTGCACCAGGTCCTGCTGCACCACGGGCAGGAGGAGACGAGAGCTCTGCGGGCCCAAGAACACCGTATTGCTCGCCACCCGGTAGGACGTGTTCTGACCGATGCCGCTGGCTGTATTGGGATTCGCCAGAAACCGGGGATAATTGGATGAGGATACGGCGAGGCGTATCCGGTGGCCAGTGTTCCATATGTAGGAGGTGCTTCCCAGGTCAACCGTCACCGCATATGTCTCACCTGGCTGCATGAAATCCCAGTGATCCCGGCCATTACGGTTGCGCATCCTCAATATGCCGTCGGTGATGAGCATGGATCTCCCATCCGGGTATACATCCGTCAGCTTTACCGTAAAATCAGTGTCCACACAGTCAGAGGCAACCAATAACTGGGCGGCTACCCGCCCCGTGGCTTCCAGGGGCTCCGACAGCGGCGGCGAGGAAAAAACGAGGACATCATCGCGGGCCTCCACGGGCCGCTGGTCATAGGGACCGGCATCCTGCACGAGCGCCAGGTTCTGACCGCCCATGGTGGGCACCGGATTCACGGGATCATATCGATAGGCCATGCTTGTTTCACTCTCCGGCGAGGCACGGAGCAGCGACCCGTTCTCATGCAAATAGAAAGCTGTCTCCTCAGCCGGCACCGGCCAGACCTCAGAACAGCGCCACTCGTTGCCCGGAGCCGACAGGTTATCAACGTCCCCCATCACGTAATACGAGACCGTCGGCCACTGATAAAAATTGTCCGGGCCATCATCGGTATACTCCGTAATCATATCCTGGAACATGTCCAGGGAAAACGTATCCAGCGCATTGGGTGGATACTCAAGTTCTCCCTGCTGCACCTGCAGCTCCCGGGCATGCGCCCAGGGCCCGATAACAAGCTTGGAGTTCCCCCGGGCGCCAGTGCCGCCCTGATACTGGTAGCCCATGAAGCCATCAATCGTTCCCTGCAAAAAGATATCATACCATCCCCCCAGATGGATAGCCGGAACGCTGACGTTTCCCCACATGCCCTCCAGGGACACGTTTCCCCAGTACGCCCGGGTAAAGTTTTCATGCTGCA
>JBNGDQ010000311.1:0-1659 GCA_049975285.1 Thermoplasmatota archaeon | reverse complement strand
GCCGTACAGAGTCCCATGGAGGATGCCTTGCTCTGCAGGCGTAGGATGTCCTCGTCGCCGATGCCGAGCACCACTTTTTTTTGCCCTTCATCGAGCCATTTCTGGAGCAGCGACGGATTTTTTTTGTGCAGGCGAATCACGCATTCGACTGCCGCGTGGGCAACCTGCGCTGCCAGTTTACCCTCTGAGATGGAGAGCTCTGGAGTCACGATGGCCATCTTATACACGTTTCTTCCACTCCTCGGCCATCTCTGCAGCTTTTTCCCACTGGACGATGCCTTTTACCCTGAGTTCTTCGTCCTTGGTCTCAACGTGCTGGAGGGGCACCGCATAGTAGTCGCTCTCCCGCTTGATGATGAGCAGGTCCTTGTGGATTGAGATGCTCTCTCCCACCCGGTTGCCGTTTTTGTCGACGACGAAACGGGAGAGCAGAGAGCGGGCTTTCTTGCGGTTGACGGCGAGGGTCATACATGCCACGGATATCATAACGACGAAGATATAAATAGGGAGCGAATACTTAAACCTGATGCGTTGTGACGTGGCCGTCGTCGGCGGTGGACCGATTGGATGCACGGCAGCCCGATTGCTCGCCCGTCGCGGCTACCACACCGTGGTTCTCGAGGAGCACGACAGCATTGGTGAACCCGTCCGCTGTGCCGGGCTGGTCACTCTCCGGGTCCTCGACCTGGCAGGCGTCGACCATGACGTTATCCAGCAAAAGATTACCGGTGCAGCGGTCCATGCGCCCGGTGGAGAGACGGTGCATATCGGTGGTGACCGGACGCATGCCGTGGCTGTCGACCGTCGTTCCTTCGACCGCGACATTGCAGAGCAGGCCGTGGCAGCCGGTGCTGAGCTGCGGTGCTCCTGGAAGGTTACTGGTATACGTGGTGTGGATGGCGGCTTCGTGGTGACGGGCAACGGCGAGCTGCGGTGTTCTCATGTGATTGGCGCGGATGGCGTCCGCAGCTCCGTGGCTGCCATGCTGGGCTTTCCGCAACCACCGGAGTATGTGCAGGCTCTGCAGACCGTGAATCCTGCCGGCGATGCTCCCGGAGAGGTTGACGTATGGGTGGGCAATGACGTGGCCCCTGGCTTTTTCGCCTGGCGTATTCCCGCCGGTGATACCACGCGGGTGGGTCTCGGGGTCTCCGCCGGGCGAGGGATAATGCATTATTTCCAGCGGTTGCTCCGCCGGCTTGCCGTCGAGCCACATGAGGTGCAGGCGGGTCTCATTCCTATGGAGATGTCTCGACGGTTCTGCACTGGCCGGGCTGCATTGATTGGTGATGCAGCCGGGCAGGTGAAGGCAACGTCGGGCGGCGGATTGTATCCAGGATTGGTGGCGGCGCGCTGTCTGGCTGATGCACTGGAGGAGGGAACGACTGATTATCGCCGGAGATTCATGCGCAGCTATGGACGAGAGCTGAAACGGAGCGTGTGGCTCCGCCAGCGTTTCAAAGGCCTTTCTGATGGAGATATGGATCGATTGCTGGGCATGGTTGATGCGGACATTGCAGCTACGGTTACTGCTCATGGAGATCTTGATTATCCGTCGCGCGCGGTGAAAAAAGTCGTTGGGCGGCATCCGTCGCTGCTTCGGTTCCTGCTTCCTTTTTAGCTCGATATATGTCGATATATGTAATCTATATATATGCC
>JBNGDQ010000310.1:0-1669 GCA_049975285.1 Thermoplasmatota archaeon | reverse complement strand
GCCACCGAACTCCTGGATCGCCTGGACGTGGAAGCGTCCCTGATAGCCGGTTGCCCCCTGCACGACGACCCGCGTTGCCTCGTCCACGAGAATGCTCATGGTTTCCTCCCCAGCTTGGCGGCCGTCCGAGCCGCCTCCTCGAACGACGACATCGCGATGACTGTATCCTGGAACATCTCAGCCGCCTGCTGCTCGTTGGTTCCCCGTATCCGGGCCACCACGGGTACATCGACACCTGTCTCCTCTATGGCATCCAGGATCCCCCGGGCTACGGTGTCACACTTCGTGATACCCCCGAATAGATTGACGAAGATGACGTCAGGTGACGCCTTCACCATAATCTGGAAGGCCTTTTTCACCGTGGCAGCGCTGTCCGTCCCCGCCAGGTCGAGAAACATGCCCCGGCCGCCGTAGCTCTCCAGCGCGTCGAGCGTCGCCATGGTCAAGCCGGCGCCGTTGGCGATGACCCCGATGTTTCCGTCGAGCTCCACGAAGGCCAGTCCTGCCCTCTGAGCCTCCCATTCCAGCGGCGAGAGATCGCTGCGCTCCCTGGGCAGGTCGGGATGCCGGAAGAGCGCGTTGTCGTCTATGATGATCTTTGCATCGAGCGCCACTATCTTGTCATTCACCTCGGCGAGTGGATTTATCTCGGCGAGCTGGCAGTCGTATGCCCGAAATAGCTGATAGAGTTTTTGGGCTGCATCTGCCACGTGGCCGAGCTGCCGGAGCTGATAGTCCTGCAGGCCCACGAATTGATGGACCGGAAGTCGGAGTACGTCGTTGGTTTCCTCTACATTGACGCCGCCGTGCCGCCCGTAGAGCAGCACTGGCATCTGCCGCTCTCGATCGATGATGACCGCCAGGTAATGCTCCACATCATGCGGTATATACTCCTCGATTAGCATGGCATTGACGGGATAGCCCTGTACGGTGCCATGGAGCATCTCCTCCACCCTCTTTCGTGCCTCTGGGGCACTATCAACACGGATGATGCCGTCATCCTGGTTTCGTTTCCCGGCTGGCACCTGAGCCTTCATCATCCAGGGAAATGGCAGTGATACCTCGTCGAGATCGTCGGGCGATGTAACAGTGACGCTTTGAGGGACGTCAATGCCGTGCTGCCGGAGCAGGTCCTTGCCCTGGCATTCGAGCAGGCGCATGGAAACTACATGCTCATTCAGCTATAAGTTATTTTGGCGATGCCGCTCCGCCTTTTGTAGTATCTCCCGGGTGTTGTCATACGTCAGCCGCTCCATGGCCTCGTCGTAGTCCAGCCAGGCGTAGTCGGTGTGCTCGTGCGACAGCGTGACATCTCGCGAGATACTCTCCGCCAGCAGATATATGACTTCCTTGTAGATGGTACGACCGTCTTTCTTGTAGAAATAGCTGATGGTCTCCCGGAATCCCTCAAGGAAGGACAGCTGGTCGGCGGTTAAGCCGGTCTCCTCCTCGGCCTCCCGAAGGATGGTCTCCCGCTCGTCTTCTCCTGCCTCGACGTTGCCCTTCACGAACCCCCAGTGTCCCCAGCCGTATCTGAGCAGCAGGTAGGCATCATCGGAAAAAATCACGGCGCCGCAGGATTGCTCCCTGGTCATGGTCACCCGATTTTTTCGGTTGAACCCGTCGCGGTCAGCAGCTCCTGCAATGCATCGCTGTACTTGTCTCCCTC
>JBNGDQ010000309.1:0-1679 GCA_049975285.1 Thermoplasmatota archaeon | reverse complement strand
TCCCTCAATACGGAGCCCTCATTTAATTATTGTCTCCCTCGAGCTCAACCTGGCTTTAATCATGTTAAAGTGCGGTCAAACGAATGCTTAAATGAGTCGAGCCAATATCTGAATAATCGCGGCAGGGAGACTGGCCTTGTCCAATCACCGCTCCCTGCCATTACTCCTTTTACCGAGCTGCCAATATTTTTAGAAATGTTTATAATAAATACCGAGATGTATAAGGGAGGGGATCCCTATGACCGCACTCCTGACCTGGGTAAAATATTACGTCCAGGCAGACCGAGACAAATGTCCCCGATGCGGAGGGCATCCATTTGAGCATGGGTTCGCCGACAGCAACCAGCGGCATTTCTGCACCCGATGCGGCTTCGGCTGGAGCTAAACCAAGGTGCAAGAACTACGCCCAGTATAACCAAATTAGCGGAGTAATGCCGGGCTAATAACCATTAAATAACAGAGGAATATATTAGTACGGACAGAGGAGCGCACCTCCCAACAGGTTTTTAGGACCTCATATTGTTGCTCCTCTGTTCAACCTCCCAACCGATTATCGCTATATGCCTCCGACGCTGTTTCTATAACGACGAGGGGATATATAAAATCTTTTTTAAATACATTGCAACTATTATCGTGCACTAATGATATAAATTCAATAAATAATGCCAGTATGCATAGACGCCGCTGACATACCAAACTGGCACACCAAAAAAGAATAGCGCCCGGAGCGGGATTCGAACCCGAGTCCAAGCCTCCGCAGGGCTTTAGGATATCCAAGCTACCCCATCCGGGCATATCGCTACGTGTGCAAATCCACCATCGCCACCTGCTCCAATATGAGATCCTCATACATAGAGCTATCGATTGCCTCACGCTCCGCCGGGGAGATGCCGAAGCGGTCAAGCACGCCAGTATCACCGACCACGACTCCATCATCCACAGTAAGCGAATGTGCATCCATGAAATTCTGGATGTTGCCCACGCGGCCATCAGAGCCAGGCATGCCGGTGCAGCCCACCACGACCAGGATGATAGCCCCGCCGCAGATGCCCACGCGCTCGATGGCATCACGGATCTGCCGGCAGCCCGACGCATAGAGCAGGATTTCCATCGATAAATCATTGCAGGTCGCTTCGCCACGGGAAACAGCGCGCACCGCGTGCTGCACCGCCGAGCGAAGATGGGTCTCACCGTATATGGCGGCGGCATCGAACGCCTGACAGGCGATGTCGTGCGCTGCTGCAAATGATTGCAGGGCAGCGATGAATGCCTCCCTGTCCGGGATGCTACCCTGGCAGCCGTGTATCCTGATGTCCATCTATTCCACCTGTTCCTTGATAGATGCAGCAGTCTCCGCTCCAATGTGCGGTATCTCCTGCAGCCGTTTTATGCTGGCTCTCCTTAAATCGTTTACGCTCTTAAAACCCGCCTTATAGAGCGCTCGCGCCCTCACCCGGCCGATGTTCCGGAGCTGCACCAGGTTGAGGAGCTGCTCCCTGCACCCGTAGCGCATGCGCATGATGAGCTTCGTCAGATCCGGGACGGCGTCGAAGTTGAAGATACGGGCCATCTCCCGCATCGCGTGCAGCAGCCATTCAGCGACCTCGACCTTGCTGTGGATGTCCCCCGGACCGACGCCGTATTTCTGTACCAGGTGCTGCTCCCATCGCTCCTGGATC
>JBNGDQ010000308.1:0-1682 GCA_049975285.1 Thermoplasmatota archaeon | reverse complement strand
CCTCGACGGCATCTTCGCGTCGATGGGGGCTACGGGTGACGCGGGAGCAATGGCCACCCAGTATTCTCGCATCCTGTTTAGCGGCGCTATTTTCATCTTTTTCGCCAGCATCGGCAACAACATCCTCCGCGGGGAGGGGGATGCGAAGCGGGCCATGTATGCCCTGGTGCTGAGCTCCATCCTGAACATCGTGCTCGACCCTATCTTCATCTATGTCTTCGACCTGGGGGTAGCTGGTGCTGCCTGGGCGACATTGCTGTCCATGGCCATCGCTGCTTCCTTGATATACTACTGGATTTTCGTCAACCGGGATACCTACGTCGATATCACCTGGCGGAATTTCAGCCCCAACAGAGCACTGACCAAGGAGATACTGAATGTCGGCATTCCCTCATCTGTTGCCATGCTGTCCATGTCCTTCAGCATCTTTCTGCTCAACCTTATCATTATTCGTGTCGGGGGGACGGATGGTGTGGCCGTATTTACGACAGGATGGCGCGTCGTCTCCCTGGGGACCATGCCGCTGCTGGGCATTGCTACAGGTGTGACTGCGGTGACCGCTGCCGCCTATGGCGCCCGGGATGCCATCAAGCTCGACACGGCGTTCATGTACGCGGTAAAAATCGGCATCATGGTCGAAGCAGTCGTCGCCGTCGCTATCTTCATCCTGGCGCCACAGATTACGTCGCTGTTCACCTATGCGGGGGATGCACAGGGTCTGGCCGGCGACATCACCACGTTTCTCCGCTATACGGTCCTGTTCTACCCCACGGTGCCGCTGGGCATGCTCACCTCGGCGATGTTTCGGGGCATCAACCGGGGCGTCAACGCCCTCGTAGTTACGCTCATCCGGACCGTCGTGCTACAGGTCTGCACCGCCTACCTGCTCGGCCTGGTCATGGACCTGGGCCTGGAGGGCATCTGGATCGGCATCGTCGCCGGGAACATCATCGCCGCCGTACTCGTTACCTTCCCCTGGGGACGGCTCACGGTCAATCGATTGAAGCAACGTTTGCCATCCTTACCATCGGAGACGGATACCTAGCCAGGTTCGCAATCCTACCGACTACATTTAAATAAAATGGTCGGATGATGATAACGATGCATAACAAACTCTTTGTCTGCATACTAGTAAGCATCGCTATACTTGCGCCAATATTCGGGAGCGCCGGCACCGTCACAAACGAGGCCAGTGAAAACGTTGCCATCATCAAACCCGAGGCTGGGCTGTACGTCTTCGATGTAAAGCTGGTGCCATTACTGGAGACACCCCGCCCCTTCCAGGCCATCGTTGTCAGCAAGATAACGGTGGAGGCAGAGGCCGATGCAGCCGTGTCCTTCTACGTTGACGGGGAACTCCAACATGAGGACAGTGAGGCACCCTATACATGGGTCTGGGACACTGGGTTGCAGCCGCCGCCCATCCACACGTTGCGAGCCGAGGCAGGCGGGGAAAGCGACGAAATCGGCGTGCTCTACATCAATCCATTTGGCGGATAATAGGGATATCCGGCAGCATATGCGCCATCTTTCGACCAGGTTATGATTTTAGATGCAGCTATAAGAAATACGAAGCTGACATACCTGTAGCTGCAAATATTGCATGATATAAAAAAAGAAAAAGGGAAAAAGGAGGTTTTTCTCGTTAAACAGTATAGGAACTCGGGTTATCCACGTCCTTG
>JBNGDQ010000307.1:0-1699 GCA_049975285.1 Thermoplasmatota archaeon | reverse complement strand
GGTTCCGGAATGGTGAAGTCCGCCTCGCCGGTGTACTCCCAGTTGATGTCGCCGGCGTAGTTAACCTCGACTTTCAACGTGTAGGTGTTCTGCTCCCAGATGTCTACCGGGGTGATGTTGAGGAATTTGCCGTACTCCGTGAAGGTCATGTTGCCGCCCTCAGTGGCGTCGGAGGTGTTCATCCAGGCGTACAGCTCGTCGCCCATCCACACCGACACGTTGTAGTCGTTGCCGGGGAGCAGCTGTGTGCCGTCCGGAAACAGCACCTGGAACACGATTTCGCCGGTGGAGAAGCCGCCGGACACGTCCTCCATGTCGTAGAGGGTGACATTGGCATCAATGGGGTTAACTGTCATCGTGGTGTACCCGAATGCGTCGGCGTTGTCAAACGGACCAATCCGGGCGGTGATGTTGTATGTTCCCGCGCCCTTGTTCAGGATGCCGACGTCGGTCATCGTAAACTCACCGTCTGTATTGGTTGTCGCCGTCGCGAACGGGGTGCCCACGCCGGGTATATGACCGGGCTCCCATATCTCCACGGTGACGCCGCTCATCGCGGTGCCATCCCTGGTAACCGTGCCGTTCACAGTCACCCAGCCTTCGGTGGTCTTCGTGTAGTCCACCTCGGTGGGGCTGGCAGTGACGTTCAACTCGATGGGTTCAACATACATATAGAAGAGCGCACCAGTTCCCTCGTCCTCGACAACCCAGCTTCCGGTGGTATTGAACTGAACGGAGGAGAAACGGGCGCTTCCGCCGCTTCCGTCACGGCTGAGCTTCAGGCCGTAGCCGGCCGGGAAGACGGAATGTATAGGATAATACAGGTTGGTTGTGCCGGTTGTTCCCGTCACGTCGATGGTCTTGGTCTCGTTGTAGGTGGCAGTTTTGGGGGTGACCGTCATATCGGTCAGGCTGAATGCGTCGGACGTCGCAGTCCAGGGGATGCCAAGGGAGTCGGTGGCCGTTATCTGTATCATGTACTGCTCGTCGGTGTTCATTTCGGTGACGTCCCAGCGGTACAGGCCGTCGTTGTCCTCGTCCTCGGCGATGGTGGTCCACTCGGCTGCGGTGGTGTTTTTGTATGCAAGTGTGATGTCGAGGGTGATGTCCTCCGGGGTGGTGGTCGACCACTGAATCGGGACCATGCCGCCCAGGGTTTCTCCGCCAGTGGGATAGTCAAGCATTACCGATGACTGAACAGACTGCGGGAGCATGACTGCATCTATCCTGTGTATGATGCCGTTGGCGCAGAACGCGTAATCGGGCATGTCGATGGTTGCCCCGTCAATGGTTACCGCGCTGGCGTTGATTTCGAGGTTTTCTCCCTGAAGTGTGGTCAGGTTGTCGGCTGCGAGAACCTGCGTGGCGTTGAATTCGCCGGAAACGACGTGATAGGTCAGAATCTCGGTCAATACATCCGTGTTCTCCAGCAGATTTGCTACCACGCCATCGGGCAGTGCAGCAAATGCGTCATTGTCGGGGGCAAATACGGTGAACGGTCCGGTTCCGCTGAGCGCCTCGACGAGACCTGCCTCGATCACGGCGGTGACCAGGGTGGAAAAGTCTGCATCCGCAACTGCAGCGTCCACAATCGTTCTATCGACGCTGTTCTGGGCACCGGGCGTGCCGCCGGCGGCCAGGCTCTCCTCCCAGGTGTCGGTGGCGGAGTTGTACTCCAGGGACATGCCGTTTCCGTCGC
>JBNGDQ010000306.1:0-1718 GCA_049975285.1 Thermoplasmatota archaeon | reverse complement strand
TCCAGGATGCTCCGTTGCTCCGTTATCTCATTGGCAATGAGAAAGCGGGTTTTCTCATCCAGGATATTCCAGGAGTAATACCATTCCCCATCGGCCCTCACCTTCTGCTCATCAATATGCCAGGTATCACCAACATTCGGCTCCAGTTTACTCACATACTCATTGATTTTGCCCATAAAGGTGTTAATCCATCGGCGGATTGTTTCGTGATGGACAGAGATTTCATAAAACTGCTCGATGGTGTCACTGATTTTCCTCAAAGACATCCCCTTGAAGTACAAGTCCATGGTGAGGGCTATGAGTTTGGCATTGGCCTTGTAACCCTTGATTTTGCTGATTACGAAGGTGCTTTGGCAGTCCTTGCAGAGATAGCGTTGTTTTTCACCGTTTTTGGTTTTGCGTGTACCGTGTTTTATGATGTTATCGGAGCCGCATTCGGTGCAGACCACATCTTCTACCTGTTCTTTTAATTCTAGAATATCATCGTCCATGCTGTGCCGTAGTTTCAGCCACATCTCTATTGCCTGTATGTGTTTGCAGTGCAGGCCTGTTTTTTTGTGGTCGGGGCAGGTGCAGTGCCATTGTTGGCTGTGGGTGACGGTGTAGTTTCTTTCTGGGTTGCTCTGGGAGGGCAGGATAAATGTTTCTTCATTCACCATTTGTGGTGTGTCGCCTTTTGCTATGATTGCGTAGGCTCTTATTTTTCTTAATTCTTCGAGTTTTTTCTTACTTATTTTTCCCATCATCTTTACCACCTTTAATACCTTTTTTAATACCTATAATAATGTAATGTAAAAGGCATATATAAGCGTTACGGCGAAGGATTTATATATTACTTTTGCCATGTATTATTGTAAAAAATAATACCTAAAATGGTGCAACAACATGGCGACGACCACGGCGATTTCAAAGGCATCCACACAGGGAAACTCCCTGCGAACCACCATCCCCATGGGTATTGTAAACCAGTTCGACCTCACCGAAGGCGACAAACTAGAATGGAACATGACCGTCAAACACGGCAAACTCATAATCGAGGTCGAACCAGTAAAAACTAAATAAGGCGAAAACAATAGAATACTGCATCGGGGGTGGAGAAGATGCAAAATGCAACAAAGAGCAAAATATGGAAAAAAAGTGTATTGGGTAGCCATGGCACTATTGTGTACCCTCGGTGGAGTATGCTTTTTACTTGATGCCACAATAGGACTATCACCAATAACCGAAACGGTACTTTCTCATACCGCAACCATGGCCCTAGGAACGATTATTGGTGTTTTCGTTATGCTACTCGGCACCACTCAAAAAATAAATGAGAAACCCTACGATTGAACCGACCACGACTATCACACCAATCCAAAACATTATGGATATTTCAAGCACATGGCCAGCCCATGCACACAGTACCCCTAGAACCAAAGCTGCGAGAAGCAGCAAAAAGCCTTCCACATTCATTTCAAGACACCTCACAACTATATGGTTCTCCGACTTAAAAACGTTCTGGGCATCCCTGATTGGCATTTTCAATGTCATTTCAAGACACCCTCAAACAGGGATGCCCTCCCATCATCTACACCAACCGAATGCGACAGCCAACATTACCAACCTAAAATGCGACAGAACCGAAATTCAGGAGAAGAATGTGTAAGTATTTTATCAATAGATTCCGCTGATTGTGATTGTGATGCTAACTGTCAAGGATATACTGGAAGTAATTC
>JBNGDQ010000305.1:0-1722 GCA_049975285.1 Thermoplasmatota archaeon | reverse complement strand
CACTTTCCGGATGGCTGATTCCGACAGGGGCTACATCATGCACAGGCTGCCAGAGCATAGGGCCATAGACGTCGTCCAGCAGCAGAGAGTCCATATAGTCGTCCAAAGCCACGACGTGAAATCCGATATAAGCCAATTGACCCCCATGAGGAGCAAGAGCAATCTGCTGTTCTGTCCATGCAGTGCTGGAAATTGTGGCACTCCAGAGCTGAGTGACAAAGCTATCCACATCTGTTTGTGAAGATCCTGTGGAGAGCATCACTTCAAGCGTGGCCGTCCCCGTCCCCGACGTCCCAGTGGCATACCAGAAGGAAAGAAGGTCATCCTCCTGAAGGGCAAGCCGGGGGGTGATGAGCCAGCAGTCAGCACTGCCGTTGGAATCACGACCGGCATAGGCCGACCAGTTATAAGAATGAGGAACATGGAAGACATTATCCTGCTCCCAGTGGCTGAAACTGTTGTCCACCACCGCCCAGCCCTCAGGCAGCCATGATTCAAAGCTTTCATACAGCTGATTTTCCCAGTAGACAGTCAGTGTTCGGGTGAGAGCATTGTTGCCACCATCCTGGTCTCCCGCCAGGTCCGTGAAGACGACCAGGGTATAGGTTCCTGGCACGGAGGGTACCACCCAGTAGGAGCCAAAAGACACATTTATGTTGCCATCAGCAGGCAGAGGCCCGTCCAGTATTTCGGTAGCATCATACCAGTAGTCATGGGGACCACTTATGGCCATGACCACTGGGATAGCTGATTGGGCAAGCGAGCCAAAATTGTGAACGGTAGCCACCACTGTAACGGATGTATTGGCCTGGATAAACCCGGCGGATGGGTGGGGTACAGCAGTAATGCCCACATCGGTTTCATAAGGCGCAATAACGGTGACGTGATCCAGGTACATGTTGCCTCCAAAGTCGCTGATTCCTAGGAATCCGACCCGGAACTGGTTTTCGACAGTATCCAGAGGAAGTTCTATGTCATGGTGTCGCCAACCAGTATCGGCACCATACCGATCAATGCTAGTCAGGTTGACCCAGGTGGCGCCATCGGGTGCCAGCTGCACAACAATAGCATCATGGCTTCCGTTTGCATAGGACGAGTGGTACATCCAGAATCCCAGGGTGAGAGCGGCATGCCCCGCGGGGGACAGCAACGGGGTTTCCAGCCGTGCTTTTTTGCCACTGGTACATAAAAAGGAGTTGTACCGGGCCATGGCATGTCCCTCAAAGGGCACTGCGGTAGGGAAGCTGCCCTCGGCTGCTTGGCTCCAGTTTCCATTAGTTTGGTTGGCAGCGGGGTCTATAGTGGTTATAGCCCAGCCGTCGGGGGGCCACGCTTCTTCGAATCCTTCTAAAAAAATAGGATACCCAGAGGCATTTGCCATGCCCTGGTTGGTCGCGAGTCCAGAAGGCGGTATCGGGACCGCTGCGATAACGAGCACCACCATGCACACCCATACGACTTTTGTTGCTTTCATGTCATCACCATGGATACCAGTCATACCACCATCCCACACTACTGCTGAATTTGCCCCAGTATCTCACCACGATGTATATCTTGATGAGGGTGCTGGAATCCCAGGGGGATATCATCCAGTGGTAGGTGTTGGGGCCGGTGAGCGTAATCTCGTTGATGCTGTGGTGGATGTTTGGCCACCGGTATTCCACGCCGGCCTTGATAATAGGCCATATCTTAATCAACCGTATCCGGGTCTTTGGCCAGTAG
>JBNGDQ010000304.1:0-1725 GCA_049975285.1 Thermoplasmatota archaeon | reverse complement strand
CTGCACGGCGGCGAGCCGGCTCATTCTACATGAGGATATATACGACGAGACGATGGCCCGCCTGCTGAAGAAAACGGAGGCAATGCATATTGGGAATCCGCTTGACCCGAATGTGGATATGGGGCCGATGGCGAGCCGGGGCCAACTGGAAAAAACAGTGGAGTACATCGACGTCGGCAGAACCGAGGGAGCCACACTGGTGTACGGCGGATCCCGGCTGGAGGGTGGCATGTACGACGATGGATTCTTCGTGCAGCCGACTATTTTCGCGGCTGAGCAGGGCATGCGTATCACGGAGGAAGAGATTTTCGGACCCGTTCTGTCTGTTATCAAGGCTCGAGACTTCGATGACGCCATCAGTAAAGCCAACGCCGTGGACTATGGCCTCTCGTCGTCCATCTACACCCGGGATGTCAACCGCGCGTTCCGGGCTATCCAGCGGCTTGAGGCAGGAGTAGTCTATGTCAACGCGCCGACCATAGGCTCGGAGATTCAGGTGCCCTTCGGCGGCGTAAAGAACACGGGCAATGGGCTACGGGAGGCCGGCAGTGCCGCTATCCGTGAGTTTACCGAGACGAAGACCGTATTCATCGATTACAGCGGACGGCTGCAGAAGGCACAGATAGGGGATGATTGAGGCGTCATGGGAGGCGGCAAAAACAACGCTACCCCAATTTTGATAGCAAAATATAAGCAAAATATAAATATCACCTCCGTGTTATAGGTGTACCAGGGAAATGGGGTAAAAAATGCCTCCCACACATTTTTACCATGCGCCCCATTTCCTGTCCTCACCTTCTTTGCAGCGGCCTAGAAGATATCCATAAAAAAGGTAAGGATATATTCCGCCGTATCAATGACATCCCGCCGATGCACATACTCGTTCGGGGCGTGAATGTTATCGCCCCCAGGACCGAACACCAGCGTCGGCACACCGGTTCGGGTGGCAAATATGTTGAAATCTCCTACGCTCGTCGTCGTAAAGCGGCATTTCTCCCCATCATCCGGCTCAGGCAGCAATTCAACGAAGCGGTCGATGTACTCACCGGACTCAGAGATGTATGGCTGGTATTCGAGCTCCGGTGCCGGGGAAACCCGTTTCTGCACGCTCACCCTCGACGGCAGATGCAACCGCTCGATTATCTGCTGCAACTCCTCCGTCGCCGATTCCTCGTCCTCGCCCAGCGTCAGCTGCCGGTTCACCAGAATCTTGCAGTATCCCGGCACCGTGAACGTCTGATCCCCGCCGGTAATATTGAGCACCACGTACTGCCCGCGGCCCATCTTGATGTTCGAAAACATATCAAAATCCTTGATCGACGAGATAAGCTCAGCGGCATCCTCCAGCGCATTGATGCCGCCATCAGGATGCGAGGCATGCGACGATTCACCAAAAAACTCACTTTCGTAGACGACGCGACCCTCCGCCCCGATAACAGGCACGGGAAACACCGGCGTATGACGACGTTTATGCGTATAACAGTAACTGTTAGCGCCCAGTGCCGGAGCCGGCTCAGCCACCATAATCAGGTCGTAGCCGGCAAGGTCATGCTCGCGGAGCAGCGTATCAGCCCCCAGCGAAAACGGGGATTCCTCGCCGAAGACAAAACTCAGGAATAGCTCGCCGTTGATCTCGTCCCGCCGGTCCAGCAGTGCCAGTAATGCGGTCACGGCGGCGGCGCAGCCACTCTTCATGTCGCAGGCACCTAGGCCGTAGATGTTGCC
>JBNGDQ010000303.1:0-1730 GCA_049975285.1 Thermoplasmatota archaeon | reverse complement strand
AAAGTACATTGTATAAAATGACAAGGAAAGATAGGTCCTAGTTACGAAACAACAAAGTATAAAAGAAACTTATCGTTATTTATTTGGGAGGTAAAAAATGAGTAAAACACTCGCACTTGTATGTATTTGTATATTTATGATGGGTACAGTGCCTGCCATTACGGGGGAGAACCGTAACCATCTGTTTCCCTCTGAACATAAGCCTGAAGTATCTGCTAAAATAGCATCTGCCATGGATTCATATAATCTATTAGTCATAGCCCCAGACGAATGGAAAAATGAACTCGAACCATTCCAACAACATAAAGAAAATTATGGAATGAGAACCCAGTTGATTGGGATAGATGAGATATATAACGGTGACTATTTTAGTACGGAGGGCAGAGACGAGGCTGAACGAATAAAGTATTTCATAAAAAACGCCTTGGATACCTGGAATGTTACATACGTGTTGCTTGTGGGAGGGCGTAGGCCTGGTATGGATGAGCAATGGTTTTGCCCAGTGAGATATGTGGGCGAAAAATTGTGGAATGATGTACAAAATCTTGGTGACCTCTACTTTGCGGATATTTATGACGATACTGGTATATTCCAGTCGTGGGACACCAATGAAGATGATTTATTCGGTACCAGAAACGATGACATGGATCTCTATCCAGACGTATTTCTGGGAAGATGGGCATGCCGAAGTCTCATCGACCTGCAAACCGTCATATACAAAACGATAACCTATGAAAATACCCTCATGCACTCAAACAAGGTTGTATTGGTTAGCGGAGATATATTTGAAGACCAACAGAACTACGTGGAAGGAGAACTGATTACTGACCAGACAGCTGAGTTTCTGGCGGGGTACGAACCAGTACGTGTCTATGCCTCAGAAACCGATGTCAACCCTGATAATATTAAAGCAGCATTGGGTGAAGGTGCTTCCTTTATGCATGTGGATGGTCACTGCTGGATGACATATGTGAGCGTCTATAAACCTGGTCAGTATGACGCATTTGAGCGTGGGCTTGGCATATGGGATCTCCCGTTTTTTTCCAATACTGAATATCCTATTGTGGTCATTGGTGGTTGTCGCACCGCTCAATTTAATATCGCGGTTTTTGATCGTCCGGAACAACTGGTGGACCCACCCTGGTATGCCAAATACTTCCCGGCGTTGTACACTATCAGCTGGGGATTTGTTCGCAGTATCGACGGAGGAGGTGTGGCAGCTATTGGATACACGGTGCCACCTTTCTTTGGATTCGGAGAAACTGGAGATCTAGATAATGACGGCATAGAAGAACCAGATATTCTTGAGATTGGCATGGGGGTACTTGAACCCATGGTGTTTTACGCATACGGGGTTGAAGGAAAGCAACATCTGGGAGACTGCTGGGGGTACTCCTTGCATGATTACATTGATAAATTCGGTGACATCGGCAGTGTATGGCAACCGTGGAACACGGCCACCATTCATGGGTTTGTTTTGCTTGGCGATCCTAGTCTTAAAATCGGTGGATACCCATAAACATTCCAGCAAAACCCATCCAGCGTATGCTGCAAGGAGCCCTTATTACTAGCCGAGATCGTTCCTACTAATCCCCCCTTCTCCCGTCCTGTAAGGTCGCTGTCAAACATCTTGGCCACCGCCAGGAAAGCCAGCCGGATGCTGGACAGCCCGGAGGGATAGAGAAACAGAAAAACACAAAAATCGGTACGCCATTGACATCAGTGAAAAA
>JBNGDQ010000302.1:0-1732 GCA_049975285.1 Thermoplasmatota archaeon | reverse complement strand
CTGGGTTATGGGAACATACGAGCCGTCTTTGTCGATGACGAGAAAGGTGGCCATGCCGCAGGCAAAGTGAGCGTGAAGTTCAACGGTGGGAATACCCTTCATGAGCCCAAGAGCTCTACCCACAGCCATCATGGATGCCACCGGGTACCAGTCATGTTGCGTTATCCGGCCACGGGTCTGCTCCGCTATTTTCTGGATGACCTCAGGTATAGTTATCCGCATCAGCTGTCGTCTGGCATAGTCTATCCGACCGGTGATGCTAACCGGCTGAAAGTTGATGCATCTGACAATATCTCGATTGAGGACGGCAAAGCGAATCATATCGCCCAGCTGATCGTCATTGACCCCTTTAATGATAGTGGGGACGAGGATGACTCCATCAAGGCTGGCAGCGCGGCAGTGTTCAAGTACCTTATCTTTTACCTGTCGGAGGTCAAGGCCTCGTGTGGCAACATTGGATTGCCGGGACATTCCATCGAATTGGAGGTAAAGCGTATTCATGCCCGCCTGCCTGAGCCTGCGGACATATTCTCCGTTCTGGGATATGCGCAGTCCATTAGTGGCCACCATGATGTGGTCAAATCCAAGGTGTTTGGCCCATCGGACATAGGTGGGGAGATACTTGCTGAGGGTTGGCTCGCCGCCAGCAAACTGGACAGCCGGGCAGGGAACCGGTCGATTTTCCCTGAGAGTAGTCAGCATATTCAACACGTCTGCAGGTGCTGGCTCGTATATGGTGCCGGGTGCGGCGGCGTCAGCGAAGCAGACCGGGCAATGGAGGTCGCATTTGGTGGTGACATCGATGATACCGAGAGCGGTGTGGGCCAGATGGTCTGGGCATGGCCCACAATCATAAGGGCAGCCGTTGGTGGGTTCAGTTCGGGGATTATCAAGCCCGACGGTGTGATACCAGTAGTTCATCGACCGGTGAAACATGTCTGCATCGGACCAGTATACCTCCTGGAATGCGCCATGATGAGGACATGTTTTATATAGGAGGATGGTGCCATCTTTTTCTGAGACTGTTGCATCCACAACGCTGATCGTGCCGTCGGTGAGAAGGCATTCAGGGCAGACAGACTCAGTGAGATACGGGATCTGTTTTGAACGATATTTCTGTATTCTGTATCGTTCAAGGTCATCCGAGGTATGTCGCAGTGGATATGGCGGGATTGGAGCAACCACAGACGTATCCCTCGGCGTTCTACTCATGCTTATTATTTAATCATCTTATTGCTTTTAATCTTTATCTGATGAATCCGTGGTTCAACCGAGGATAAGAATTTCTGCAGGAAATATAATGATAATCCCTGCATATACGGAGAGCCATGTATCATTCAAGCAATCTATAAATAGCGCATGCCTATTAGAGGCATAAAAGGAATTTTCAAGGTGCCTAATATGAAAGAATTTGAGATTGTAGAAAAAGTTGGTATCTCCAACGAAAGCTACTGTGCAGCCGTCCGGAATGCCATAACGTCGGTCAAAAAAACAAGAGATGTGTATTGGTTCGAAGTCATCGAACAAAGAGGACGGGTGACGGAAGACGAGGAAATTGAATTCCAGGTTATCCTAAAGATAGGAGTTGTTTGATATAACCGGAATAATACCTCTGGCTAACATATTTGGGAATATTGTGTTCAGTCTGATTTTGCCTCAAACATACCAGTACATTGATATCCGAGTAAACACACGTATTCTCGAATATATAGTATAAAAAAGTCGGGTGGAG
>JBNGDQ010000301.1:0-1734 GCA_049975285.1 Thermoplasmatota archaeon | reverse complement strand
CTGTAGGATTTGGATAAAGGTTTTATTCCGCCATGTATTTAAGATTAATATAGGAATTTAGCCTCGATTTTTTGGAGGAAAAATGACGGGAATAGCGGGAGCCATCTCCCTGATTTTTTCGTGCCGAGAAAGGGGGGCTAGGTTCCCAGTGTAAGGAGGAAGGTATGGGTGTGTCTGACCAGGAAGGCCGGAGGTTCTTCTCGTTGCATACCGTCCGGAGGATTCTGGAAACGTATTGTCCGTATCAGGTTTCGACGGAGGCCGTGATTCAGCTTCGGGATTGTCTCGAGGAGATATCGTCTACACTCGCTCATGGCTCGGTGCGGGAGTTTGAACGGCTGAATACCCTTAGGGAGCGGCAGGAGCTCAAAAGGCTCAAACGGCTCAATAAAGGGGCTATCGCTGATTACAGATTCAGGCTAGAGTATAAGTATCCCGAGACAAATGAGAATGATAGAGGTTCCCGAGCAGCCCACACTGGGTTCGGGAATCCCGGCAGTGACACCATGTCCGTAAATAGCACTGCCACGCCCGGCACATCCACCCATGACCATGGTAGGGAGGTGGCATGATGGGAAATACGCCCGAAGAGATACTCAAAAAATATCGGCGATACTGCACAGTGCGACGAAACAACAGCGACAGCACCATCTACAACGAAACACACATCCTGAAACGATTCTTCACATGGCTAAAGGATAATGACCTAGAAATTGATGACATAGACCAAGACATAGTCGATGACTACCTGATGCACTGCTCTGAAAAATATGCCCGGAACACCATGGTTCCCATCACTACAACACTCCGGAAATTCTGCATCGCTCTCGACATTGATGCTGAAGTCAAGGTAGCCCAGGTCAAAGCACCCAACAGAGATAAAACGCCACTGACACGAGCAGAAATAGAAGCCCTGTTTGATGAAGCCAAAGACAATCCAAAGGAATACGCCGTTTTGAAGACTATGTACTACTCCGGTATGCGGGAAAATGAGTTGATGAGCCTCGAAATAGACGATGTCGACTTCGACCGCCTCCAGATAACCATCAAACACGGCAAAGGAGACCTCCGAAGAGTCGTCAACATTACCCAGGACTGTGCCGACTCCATCAAACGATACCTAGACGTACGGAACCAGCCAGCACCGGGACACGAAAAAATACTGTTCCTCTCACCCCAGGGAATGAAGCTATCCCACTACCACGTCTACAAAATCGTAGCTGAGAATGCTGCTAAAGCCGGAATCACCAAGAAAGTCTACCCCCACCTCCTCCCACCTCCTCAGAATCTGCCACATCACTCATAGCATCGAAGCAGGACTCTCACCCCGAGAGATACAAGCACAAACCGGTCACCGAGACATCGGAACCCTCATGGGCTACGTGCAGCATACTCCAGAACGAGTCAGACAATCCTTCGAAAAAGTCTTTGAAGGCAAACCCCGCCACGAACAAGCCGAGATACAGCCACCGACAACACCCGAGGTCAACAACAACCACTGGAAGAAAATAGCCATGCAGAAATACCTCACCGGCGAAATTGACGTAGACACCCTGAAGACAATCCTGGAAACCATGGGAGATAACCACAAAAAAGAACACGCACGAACCGATCCGTCCTACCGATAGCATTTAAATTTACCGTGATTTCGACATAAATTTAAATGATTTCCCAGAATTTTTATAAAAATTTACATAGGGGCAGATGCTAAGGGCATGGACGATGATTAGCGCC
>JBNGDQ010000300.1:0-1735 GCA_049975285.1 Thermoplasmatota archaeon | reverse complement strand
GTCCCACTGATACCATGACCACTGGTGCAGCCTCCAGCCATCCTCGCCCCGAGACCAATAAAAACACCACCGGCCAAGGCCCCCACAGATCTTCCCCACACACCTGAACCAAAGGCTGTTTTCCACAGTTGGGGCACAAGTTCAAATTTGAAGGTGCCTGATAAGATGGAAGAAAGAAACGCACCCAGTACTATGCCTAGCAGAAGCATCATCTCCCAATCTACCTTAGGTACAAATGTTTGATAATATCTCTTCTTTTCGACGTTCCTCCCTCTGACTAATTTTTCTATGATACCGCTTATGCGTGTATAGCCCGTAGAACAGCCAATAGGCCTATGGGCAAAGATAAAACTCAACCAGATCAGTATTCCGATACCGATGCCCACCAGATAGGGGGACCACCTAGATAGCTCCAGCGGATTCATCTGCAGTCAACTCAATCAGTGATGGAAAACAGGTTAATTAAATGTTGTTTCACATGCCATGTACTGTTGAAAACCCGGGTGATTACTCACCTTACAACAGATAAAAAAACAAGGGGAGCACCCGCAAAAACGACGGAATCAGTCTCCGGTAATTATAATTTTTTTCAGAGCTCGAAAAACCGTCTGATATCACCGATGACAGCTACGAGTGACACTGCTGTATAGTACCCAATACCGGGGATGCTGGTGAGTATCTGTGCATCCTCATTCGTTCTGTAATACTCCCGTAGTTCTTTATCACTAGCAGCAATCTCTGTGTCTACGCTCTCGAGCACAGTCAGCTCTCGTTCTATGCTGGTGATGTGGAGGGAGCGAAGATACTTCCGTCCTTTTGTGGTGAATATATTCATGTCCTGTTTTATTCCCCGTCTCAACAGCTCGGCATGAATCCTGTTCTTTATCTGGGTGGAGAGTTTTTTCAAAAACAATCGTTCTTTGACCACCTTCTTTATATTCCTCATTTGTGTGGTTCCCACATATACCTCCGGTAAGAGATTGCTTCGTAACAGGTGGGCAAGGATTTTTGAGTCGACCTTATCTGTTTTTATTTTCGCTTCAGCGATAGCTCTCGTGTTTTCACGGGATCTACGAGGATTACATCGAATCCCAGAGCATCTGGTATGTCATACACGTATTCCCATATGCCCGTGGATTCTAGTGCCACTTTCCCTTTATCTATGGAAGAAAAATAGTCCCGTAGGGCTCTTTCATTTGTTTCTATTCTGCCTTCTCGTATCACATTCCCTTCTTTATCTACTTCTGTAGCTACACAAAAGTCCTTATGGATATCCAATCCTATATACCTCATCTGGTTCCTCCTGGTATATCTCAGCTATGGCCTGAGATATACTCTTCTATGACGTAGGAGGAATTTTAATCATACCGTCAACACAGCATGTTTGTGTTGCTTCCAAGGTATTCCCCTATTTTTCTTGCGGCTGAAAGCGTTAGCCTGGGACTGAGGGGAGCAAGGGCGATTATCTTTTTCCCGGCATAGCTGTCGGTGGCAAAAAATGAAAAGTATTTATCTACCGTTTGCGCTTGTGGAAGCAATGACGCGAGGTTCCCGGCCATGACCAAGAGGGCAATGGGAATGTGCTGCTTGCTGGCAGCGGTGGTCCTGGCCAGTCCCGCGTCCCTGGTGTCCGTCCATCCGGGAGGTGAGGTGGAAGCGGAGGTGTTCGGTGGAGGGACCCTGGGCGGCGGCTGGCTGGAGGAGATAAACGGGGTCACCGTTGTGCACGTGAGCG
>JBNGDQ010000299.1:0-1747 GCA_049975285.1 Thermoplasmatota archaeon | reverse complement strand
AAGACCGCTATGAATGAGTATGATCCTAACCTTGGCAACGACCGCGACAACGTAACAATATACGCCCCCACAGCAGACATCGAGCTTACCAAGTCTGTCGATACAGACTACCCCAATGCTGGCGAATCCATCGTCTTTTCACTTTCCATAACCAATCAAGGGCCGGACACTGCGACAGGCGTTATAGTAAGTGACCTCCTGCCGCCGGGCGTTAGCTACCTCTCCCACATAGCATGTTTCTGCACCAGCTACAATCCTTCAAACGGGAATTGGGTTATCGGCACGCTACAAAGCAACGAGATTCGTTTTCTCAATATCACGGTCACCGTGACAAAGCCTGGCACGACAATTAATATCGTAGAACTTACTGCCAGCGACCAGTTCGACCCTGATTCAGCCCCCAACAATAATGAACTCGGTGAAGACGATCAAGATGCAGCCAGCTTTTATGCACCATTTGCGGACCTCGAAGTCACAAAAAGCGTTGATAACATGGATCCATCTCCAGGTGAAACCATTGTCTTCACGATTACGGTGAACAATACTGGTCCGGACAATGCTACCAATGTTGAGGTTACCGATTCTCTCTCATTGGGTTTCATTCATATTTCTAATACCACGACGCAGGGATTTTATAACAACGCGACGGGGATATGGGACATTGGAACACTCACTCATTTCTCCAGTGCAACTCTCACCATCACTGCTGAACTACATCGTACCAACATAACGAATTCTGCCGAGCTCACTCTGCTTGATCAGTTCGACCCTGATTCAACCCCAGGCAATCACGTTCCCGAAGAGGATGACCAGGACGAGATTACGTTGGGGCAGACACCGCGGATATATGTTCCGAAGATCGCTGTTGCTGTCAGCGGTTTGCCGCTTGAACCCGGAGACATTATCTGTTATATAGCTTGGGTTAATAATACAGGCGGCGTGTCATCAAATGACAACCTAGGCAACGAGTTCGAGGATGTCGTCCCTGATTATACCACGTACGTCTCTGGAACGGTTGAGATAAACGGCATCCCCGATGACGACGACATCTCCGACGGCATTGGCTACGACGCTGCCAATGATATGATTATATGGAATGGCGTTATCCCTGCGCAGGGCTCTGTTCGCATCAGGTTCTGTGTACGTATTGACAGCGATGTTCCTTCTGGGACCCTTATTTCCAACCAGGGAACCGTGTATTATGATAGTGACGGCGATGGCATTAATGATGCAGAAGAGCTCACGGATGACCCAGAAACTACTCCCCTAAGTGACCCAACTAATGTGAATGTAGATTATGTCCCGCCGTGGTCTTGGATGACCGTAACCCTAGACCCAGACGGCTATTTCATTTCCGCATCAATATTCCATATCTATGCTGCTGATGATGTTGGCCCATGGAAGATTTTCTATCGCATCGACAACGGCATGCTGCATGAGGGCAACTGGAATCAGGAGATGCATTTCCAGATAAATGCACTGCATGGCTACCAGCCGGGGCTGCATACGGTTGAGTATTGGGCGGTTGATGCTGCGGGGAATGTGGAGCTGCCACATCATGTGGAGACGTATGTGTTGGATACGAGTGGTCCGGATGTAAGTCTCTCGTTTGAAGGCATTGCGGAGCTAGCACCGGGGCAGGTATGGCAAATAACTCCAGTGACGGAGCTGTTGCTGGAAGCGGTGGATAACGCTGTTTCGGTGGACCGGGTTATGTACCGGGTAGACCAGGGTGACTGGCATCGCT
>JBNGDQ010000298.1:0-1755 GCA_049975285.1 Thermoplasmatota archaeon | reverse complement strand
AGATGTTCCGTAAATACGTCCCGGCGGATGAAATGGCCGCCATCTTCGTCGAGCCCGTACAGGGAGAGGGCGGTTACATCGTGCCCCCCGCTTCGTTCTTTCCCCGGCTCAAAAAACTAACGGAGGAACATGGCATCCTGTTCGTCGACGATGAAATACAGGCTGGCTTCGGCCGAACCGGCAAGCTGTTCGCCACCGAACACTTCAACGTGGCACCCGACGTCATGACCCTGTCGAAGGCCATCGCATCCGGCATGCCCATCGGAGCCACCGTGCTCAACGCCCGCTACGACTTCGGCGTCAAAGGCGCTCATTCCACCACGTTCGGCGGCAACCCCGTTGCATGCGTGTCGGCGCTCGCCACCATCGACGTCATCCAGGATGAATGTCTCGTGGAGAACGCAGCCAAGCAGGGCGCGGTCATGCGGAAACGATTCGAGGAGATGGCTGAGACATATGACATCATCGGCGACGTCCGCGGCCTGGGTCTCATGCAGGCCACCGAGTTCGTAAAAGATCGCTCCACCAAGGAGTTCGCCCCCAAGATCCGGGATGACATCATGGAGCGAGCCCTCAAGAAAGGTGTGCTGTTGCTCTCCTGCGGTGAGTCCGCCATCCGGTACATCCCGCCGCTGAATATTACCACTGAGCAGATGCACGCCGGCATGGACATCATGGAAGAAGCGATAAAAGAGGCATCCCAGGCGGCATCCTGCTAGTGAAGCCGCTCGAATATCTCCGCCACCACGCTCTCCGGGGCATCCGTCTTTATCGCGTCAGGGCTGAAATGCGTCCGAGCCGCCCGGTAGCCCATATTTTGTAGCGTAGCAAGGACGTCGTCCATCGGCGGCTGCGTCAGACCGTGACGGCTACAAATCTCTCCTGTTTCATAGTACAGCGGCGGCGCGTCCACCTCGCCGGCAATCGTCTCCAGCAGCCGACGTGCCTCTCTCGGACATGCAAGTGTTTTGTCGGGAAGCACTCGCTGCATCGCTGATACCACATCGGGGTCATACAGCGGCCCCGTCCACAATGGGCCCGCCCAGTGCTCTCCGCGGGTGGCATCGTAGGGCTCGACGTGCCAGCCGTCCCCCCACTGCATCCAGCCGATGCTTTCAAGTGATTCGTTGCCACGTCGTGCTCCGCTCTGCAGATGGAGGTATACCCGGAAGTAATGGTCACGTGAATAGGCAAATACCGGCGTGGCGCCGTAGTCGCGGCCGGCGGCAGCTCGAACGATGTATCCCAGGAGGATGCGGAGGCCGATCTCCTTCATGGCTGGACCACGCCGCGGCCGGGCGTCGTATCTGCGCTGGCATGCCCTGGGATGCACGCCGCACAGCGTCGCCTTGTCCGTCGCCGTGAAGGCTGCATAGCTCCGGCGGTAGAGGCCGTCCAGCGCGGCATGGACAAATGGTGCCGGTGAGCCGTAGGGATCGATATCGACGTAGTCGTATCGATGCTGATACAGCAGCACCCGAACGTCTTCATTGCAGACAGTGACATCGGCATCGTTAAGGGCGGCATGCTCCTGGATGTGCCCACATGATACAGGATTGACTTCGTTGACCGTCACATCGATATCAGCTTCGACCTCGTTCGCTATCCGGAGACCCCGGATGCCCGTGGCACCGAGACCGTCCAGGAACCGCTGGCAGCCTTTTCCGGCGATGTACTCGGAGTACAGGACGCAGAGGTCCCGGTCGAGCGCCATGGCGGGATTATAGAAGCCAGCCTGTCGTGTGGCAGGTCCCT
>JBNGDQ010000297.1:0-1766 GCA_049975285.1 Thermoplasmatota archaeon | reverse complement strand
AGATACGATGTACCAAAAGGGGGACGTATACCTTTGAGGGTATTCGATGGCGGAGCAAACATATTCTTGGGTTACGCGCGACACATATCGGCGAGGAGGAGGACCCGCCAGAGATCTCCGTTAAAACAAAGATTATGAACATCCGCAAAATCAGAGGTATCCGTGGGCTTGCCTCGTCTCCTTTTCCCGTGGTTGACATCGCGAAGATAGGAGTGTCAACCACTGATTTCAGAGAGATACGGGAGTACATGCCTGGGGACCCGCTCAGAGATATTAATTGGAAGGCTACCGCACGGCAGAGTCGAGGTGCTCGTGTGAAGCCTCTGGTAAATGAGTATGAGGTTGAAGGGAAAAAGGCCGTCTGGATTTTCTTGGATGCCTCTTCAGAGATGGAGGTAGGCTCTACTGTTGAAAACGTCTTTGAATATGCGGTAGAGGTGGCGAAAGCCGTGGCATACTATTTTTTGGAGAAAGAATACAAGGTCGGCGTCTACATCTACAACAGAGAGGGCCTTCAGTTGCTATATCCAGATGCTGGCATGAAACAATTTTACAAGCTATCGAGAGAGCTCCTCAGCGTTGAGACATCTAGCCGGGAAGAGAGCCTGCAGGATGCAGTACAAAAATGTCGAGGATATCTTTTATCCTATAATCCGTTATGCGTTGTTATCCCTGCATTTAACGAGGAGCGAAAAGAGCCATTGAAAAGGGGTGTGAAAAATATCATTAAGTTAATTGGGAGACGGAAGAAACGACCGCCTATCATGGTGGTAGATATTCCGCCCTATTATTTGACATCTGTGGAGGAGAGCTATCAAGAACAGGCGTTGACGCTTGTTGAAATGCGGGAGCGACCGATGGTAAAAGCCTTTGAGCGGATGGGTGTCTCTGTGCTTCGATGGAATCCACATAGCGAGAGTTTTGCTACTGCGCTGCTGCGGGAGGTGAAGAAAAGACATGCTTAAAGCAGCCATCCAGAAGCTATTTCAGTTGCTGGTGATGGTGGTGATGGTGGTAGCTGCTCTTTATGCGTTTTCTGTATCTTTTTTGGGCACAAATATCTTGGCGGTTGAAGAGTTTTCCCGTGCCATTGGTATCCTATTTGAACAGCCATTCTTGTTAGGATTTCTATATTTCTTGTTAGCGATTCCATTGGTAGCAGCCGGCGGCTACGGCATTCTTGGCGGCAGTAGACGCATGATAAAAGTCTTTGGTGCAGGACTCGGGATTTACTGTATACCCACGTTGTTAGCTCATTCACATTTTAATTGGCTTCTCTTCGTCGATAAAAGCCTAAGGATGCCCCTTCGTCTTCCATTAGAAGAAATTTTAGCGGCCATGATAATAGTCATGGCAGGGTACCTCTATCTTTCCTATGTCCTTCGATTGGAGGAGATGAAAAAAGAGCTTATTGCGATGGGCGGAGATCGAAACGATGTTGCTAGCTACCTCGGAGAGCATATAGCTGCCTTGCTCATGGGTGCAAGTGTGAGCATCACTGTTGTGGTTATCGGTGCCGTTGATTATATTTCTGCCATGGTGGCGTCAGAGATAGAGCAGATTCCATTTACTCTCTGGGTGGTGGGTATCGGAGGGTGCGTGTTGGTTTTCGTGGCAATATATGTTCTCATGACTACTTTCAGGTCAACAGAGGCCTGATAGCTTGCTTGGATTGAAGTATAGGGAAATCATTCTTCCATACAGTGAATTAGTGTAAAGAAAACTATCTCTGCATATGGAGCCCGCCGCTTATCTGTGAGCAGACA
>JBNGDQ010000296.1:0-1805 GCA_049975285.1 Thermoplasmatota archaeon | reverse complement strand
ATGTATCCGGGGCGGAGGATGGCAGCCTGGATGAAAACGACTGCGAGCTCTGGTTCTCCGTCTATCAGACCGATGCTGACGGCGACCGGCTCACCTGGTATGAGGAGACCTACGTTTACGGAACTGATCCCGCGGTGGACAACACGGGCGACGACATGGACGGCGACGGCGTGCCCATCGAATGGGAAGATATGTGGGGGTACAGCCCGCTGCGGGCTGACAATCATAGCACGCTTGACCCCGACAAGGATGGCATACAGAACACGGAGGAATGGCGCATGGCGTTCTGGCATGCAGACCCCTTCCGCCAGGATGTCTTCGTGGAGGTCGACTACATGGAAAACCAGTTCTTTGGCCATACTACGCTCCCCGAGTACTCCAAGCAGCAGGTCATCTCGGCGTTTTCGCTGCGCAACATCCTGCTTCACATCGACGATGGGCTCATGGGTGGCGGGGGAGAGATACTGCCCTTTGAAAGATATTATGGCCCGGAGAAGCTGGCTGCCTACTATGACCAGTATTTCCTGCACGGCGGCAGCGAAGCATGGCGGGAGGACATCTTTCGCTATGCGGTCATGGCGTATTACACGATAGAGGGCAAGCGGAACGTCGCCGGCTACTCGTACTGGCACGACCGGAGCGACCAGTTCAACTCTTTTGTTGTTGCGCGGCGGGCTATCAAAAACTACCGGTGGACGCCCATGGCCCGGGACACGGCGACGGCCAGTCTGTTCATGCATGAGCTCGGTCATACGCTGGGGCTGTTCTGGCATACGTACAACGGCATCGACAACACCACCACCATCTACCCCTGGCTGTCCGGCTGGAGCATCTACGAGAACTATCGCAGCTGCATGAACTACCGCTATGCCTGGAGCCTCATCGACTATTCTGATGGCAGCCATGGTGAGGGTGACTTCGACGACTGGAGCCACGTTGATCCAGCCTTCTTCGAAAAACGGTTTTTCGCTGAGCCACCGATCATTCTGTAGGATGAAACCGGTGAAACGGAAAATATTATTAACAGGGATGCTATACCAGTCTGAGCCCCGGTAGTGTAGCGGTTATCATGCGAGCCTGTCGGGAACCCTGTGAGAATGCAACGCCTTGTCAATGGGGTTCGCAGCAAGCTCGCGACCCGAGTTCAAAGCCGTGTCGCATACAGCGGCATGGATGAAAATCTCGGCCGGGGCGCTCCCTCTTTTTTTCCCGAAACTTACTTATACGAAATGGAGATATTTTCCCCATTCAGGTGACCTCATGAAAGGAAAGCGGCATGTCATGGTTGTTCTCGGCTTGATTTTTTTTATCGTTGCTCCGTCACTTTCGTTTGTGCTCACGCCATCGATGCAGCGAATCCCAGATGACCTGAGCACGATCATCATATATGAGGGGGATCTTGGCGTGTTCAATACGTCTACCCTGCAGATGGATTTCATCGAGGTGGAGATCCGCCGAGAAGTGAATGCCGTGGAGGAAACCGACGGCGTGCTCCTCCTCCGGGAGGATATATCGATAAAGAATACGCGGACGGGGGAGATGATTCCAGACCTTGCCGATACCAATATATGGGCTATCGATCCCTTTACGTCGAAAAACGTCCGGGGGTACGGTGACACGGAGCGTGTCGGCCAGTATATTTTCCCGGTGGGTGTGTCCAAGAAGCAGTATACGGTGTGGAACAGCGACATGGATGACGTCTACCGGCAGGGATACGTCGACGTTGAGGATGCGACGGGCATCGCGTATTATCGCGGCGAGGAAACCGTGGAAGGCGTGACCTGCTATAAGTTCTCCGGTAGCCA
>JBNGDQ010000295.1:0-1816 GCA_049975285.1 Thermoplasmatota archaeon | reverse complement strand
ATCGTATACTTGCCTGCATCCCCCATTGGCCTCAGCGAGGCAATATAACCACGACAGGTGCAGCACTGCGATAGATAAAAAATTATGTCTTGACCGTGTCTATAATCATTGTGGAAAAGTATTATTTTACACAATGCCCTTTGGACTCACCCTGTAATTGTTTCGAGACGACACTAATATTCAATATATATACGGAAAAGTATCCATGTGTGTGCATGGACGTGCCACTCAACATGTTTGTACTATTTCCATCTATGCTGAAGAGGACGCTGAGCTCTCCTGGAAGGGATATGCTCATGTGGCCTGTCCAATCCTATCCCATCCTACGCATCCTCTCTTCAAGGTACCTTGTATACTGGTCACGCAGTATGTCTATACAGTATGAAAAAAAAGAGAGGGGGTGGAGGCCCGTACCCCCTCGCTGGGTGGTGATTGGTGTGCTGGAGCCCCCATGAGGGCTACCTTGAATACTATGTACGTGTCCATGTAGTATAAAGATTGTGAAACAGACACCGAACTTAAAAGAAAAAGGGAGAGGGAAAAAGGGTGCTATGCTGGCCAGTCGATGCCACCAGTGAGCAGGCTTTCACCCATGAGCACTTGCACAGGTGGAATGCCGATACCGAGACTGGCAAAGTCAAGATAGAGGCCGGCAAAGCCGAATACGAGGACTGTCTGCGTTCCGAAGAAATCCCAGTATTCAATCCGCGGGGGGAGCAGTCGGGCATTGAGGCAGCCTGTATAGCCCAGCAGGAAGTACTGCAATAGAATCGGTCGGAGCATAATACCCAGGAATGCCTCTCCAGGATAGAGTGGGATGCAGCCGAAGCCGGCACCGGTGCTGACGATGGGATGCAGCAATGCGATGCCGCCCTGCGGGAGCAACCCTAGGGCTCCTGGCGTGATTCCCTCGGGGAGCAACCCTCTGTTTTTGAGTGCGGCAAACAGACTGGTCAGTGCATCTTCTATCTTGTTTTTGTCGGTGGTGCTCACGTCTTCGTCCTGCACGGTTTTCCATGCATCGACGGCGTCACGTGCCTTGGCCAACAAGGTGCCTGCACTGAGCAGCGAGAGTTCCTCGGTGACTATCTCTCGTTTTCCATCGTGGAAGACGGCACAGGTGACGGTCCGCTTTCCTCGTATCCCTGCATCTCCCTCCTTTGCCACTGGCAGCAGCATCAGGCTGGCAAGCAGCACAGCTACGGCCACTGTTACCAATTTGTGTCTCCTCATTTCATACCTCCACATCATACAACTGTCAAATGCTTATAAATCTATGGTTTTTTTAACTCTCTTTATTTGTGCAATTGACTGATTGTGTTTATATCATTTTCAATAACCCGACAGCACATCGGTGTCTCAATGTCCATGCCAGTGCTTTAAAAGATAGTTTTTAGCGATATGACAGGTGAAGATCCCGAATGCGCCTAGCCACAATAAGCGATAAGCCAACCAATATCCTCCCCAGAGGGCCGCGATGACAACACCTATTAGATATATGGCAAGAAGTCCCACCATGTCCAACTCCATATATCTTTTATTATGTACTTGTTTATAAAACCCGTCTTTTTTTTCAGCATGCAGATGAAAATAGCATTTTTTTTATCTGCAGTGACAAGTTTCCAATCCTGGGGGGTATATCGACCGTAACCTTTATCGTGCTATACCAGTTGGTATTATGAGGGACAGGCAGAAGGGTGGCATTCTGGCCTTGTCGCTGGCCATGTATGGATGCCACCACCTGCCTGCTCCTTTCTTTTTAAAAATCGTGTATTCAAATCCCTCCACTCTGTTTTAGGGGCTGAGATGAGTTCCT
>JBNGDQ010000294.1:0-1818 GCA_049975285.1 Thermoplasmatota archaeon | reverse complement strand
TCCTCGATGATCATGGCAGCGGAGAGCGCCATCGGTTCGGCTCCCATGACCGCGACGTCGTTAATGGTGCCGGCGACAGCCAGGCTGCCGATGTCGCCACCGGGGAAAAACAGCGGCTGCACGGTGTGGCTGTCCGTGGTGAACACGACACCGTCGACGACGGCTGCATCATCGAGGGCCTGCAGGGGCACCTCTATGTCGGCCTGATGAAACCGGGGAAGAATGTGTTTCTTGATAAATGATTCCGTTTCGCTGCCGCCGGCCCCCTGGGAGAGCTCGATTCTGTCCGCCATGTCAGTCCCGGATGCCGTCCTCGTTGACCATGAACACCGCCTCGCCCTCGGGCAGATGCGGTGAGTCAATGAGCCGGGCGATGCGTTTGCCGCCCTTTGATTTGCGGAGGTATATCCGGAACATGGCGGTGTGGCCGACGATGTGACCGCCGATGGGACGGGTGGGATCGCCGAAGAAAGCGTCGGGCTTAGCTGAAACCTGGTTGGTGACGCAGATGGCCGCATTGCGCAGCCGGCCGAACTTGAGCAGATCGTGCATGTGGGTGTTGAGCTTTTGCTGTCTTTCTGCAAGGGTGCCCCGGCCGACGTATTCTGCTCGGAAATGACCGGTAAGTGAGTCGACGACGACCAGGCGAACAGGATGTTCCTTGGCGATCTCTTCAGCTTTTTTGACCAGCATCATTTGGTGGTTGGAGTTGTAGGCGGTTGCGACGTGTATCTGTTTGAGGGCATCCTCTGGCTCGATGTCCATGGCGTTGGCCATCTGGATTATGCGCTCGGGTCGGAACGTGTTCTCCGTATCGATATATATTGCGTGCCCATCAAGGCCGCCTTCATCTTCGGGGAGTTGTACGGTCACGGCGAGCTGCAGGGCAACCTGGGTCTTGCCGGAGCCGAACTCGCCGAAGAGCTCGGTGATGGCCTGGCTTTCAAATCCGCCGTCTAGCAGCTCATCGAATGATTTTGAGCCCGTAGTGAGTTTTTTGCGTTCCCGCATGCGTTCCATGATCTTATCTCCGCTTTCGAAGCCGCCGACGTCTGCAGCTTCTTGGGCTGCTCGAATAATCTTCCTTGCCGTGCTGTCCCCGATGTCTCCCAGGGTAGTTAATTCGCCAGGTGATGCAACCGCGATTGCCATCAGGCTGGTGAATCCTCCTTCCTCTAGTTTTTTTGCTGTTGTAGGACCAACCCCAGGAAGATCTTCTATCTCGGTCATATGTCTCGTTGGTCAATGCCCGCGACGTTTATAAACGTACTGCCAGGGTGTTGTCGGAGCTATTCAAATCTTTCGGTTTTTAGGCGATTGCCACGTCGAGGACACCGTGGACGATACCGGGGGCATAGGATTTGACTATCCTTGGTTGTAGCAGCTCGACAGCCCATCCGCCCTGCTCTGCAGCCTGTTGAACTTTGCTCAGGGGTTCGTCGGAAAAATTGTCCGCGGAGCAGGTACAGTGGTAGTGGAGGATACCGCCGGCAGGTCGCAATGATTCCATTGCCGTGGGTAGAAAGGAAGCTGCCTTAAGGTAGCCCATGATTACGCGTTCTGCTATACCTTGTGGTGCTACCTCACGGCAATCGCCCTCTAGAACTTCGATGTGGTTCTCAACGTTGTTGAGGACTACACTGTCCCGCAGATATTGTGCTGCCGTGGGGTTGATTTCGCAGGCGTAAACCCTAGCGTTGCCGTGCACAGCCAGCGGCAGCGTGAAGTAGCCGATGCCGGCAAAGAGGTCGACGACGACTTCGCCGGGCGACGCGACAGAGGCCATACGGATGCGCTCGTCTACGTTACCGGAGGAGA
>JBNGDQ010000293.1:0-1820 GCA_049975285.1 Thermoplasmatota archaeon | reverse complement strand
CAAGCCCCATTACAGCCTCGACTTCAACCGGCTGGAGACACCCGAGCAGGCATTTCAGCGAAAATGCCGCTCGGTGCTCCTGCACAATTTTTGTGAAATGATAGAGCAAGAGGTGACCAAAAATGAAACGAAATAATTCGCAGAAAAGACAAAGTACTGGTGTATAAAGCAAAATATAAATACCCTAGAAAAGATATAGTAATGAGGTATCAAAATGAAGAGGCACACGACAGTTTTTATAAGGGTACTACCGGGGCTAGTGTTCGCCATTATGTTTTGTGCTGCTCTGGCCACCTCGATAAGCAGCGGCAGCGAGGGGCAACTTGACCTGCCTGTCGCCGATGCCGGCGGCCCGTATTCCGGGTACGTCGGAGACACGATTCTTTTCGATGGGTCCGGGAGCTACGACCCCGACGGCCCGATCCTCAACTATACCTGGAACTTCGGGGACGGCGATAAGGGATACGGCGAGATAACAACGCATACCTATACGTCGCCCGGAGACTACACCGTGACCCTCACTGTTCTCTCAAGTGCATATGAAACCGATTGTGATGCCACAACTGCACATATAACTTCGTTCAATTGGCCTCCTGTTGCGGATGCGAATGGCCCCTATTATGGTGACGCATGTGAGCCAGTCGAGTTCCAGGGATGTGGCAGCTATGATGCGGATGGACATATAGTCTCATATCACTGGAATTTCGGGGACGGCCGTACTGGAAGCGGCTACAATCCATGCCACACCTATAGCTCCGGAGGAACGTATCAGGTTCGATTGACGGTCATAGACGATGACGGCGCGTCCGACACGGACACCACCTATGCATACATCGACGAAGGAAACGACGAGCCCATTGCCGATGCCAACGGTCCATACTCCGGTGCTGTGGGAGAAACGATAACGTTCGATGGCACAGACAGCTACGATCCGGACGGCACCATAACCTCGTATGCATGGAACTTTGGAGACGGCGAATCAGCAAGCGGTGCAACACCAACACATACATATGACGCTGCCGGAACCTACGAGGTGATGCTCATCGTGACCGACAATGACGGTGCGACGGACAGCGACGTGACCGTTGCGAACATTCCCGGGGGAAATCGACCGCCGACGACACCCAGTCGCCCATCCGGGCCGACGACGGGCAATGTCTGGTATTCTTATCTGTATACCTCCTATGCCACCGACCCAGACGGAGACAACATAAAATATTTGTTTGACTGGGGAGACGGATCAACGACCTGGACAACGTATTACGCGTCCGGGGAGCCCGCAAGCCTGCCGCATTCGTGGGACTACCAGGGCGCATACAACATCCGCGTCAAAGCCCGCGATACTCATGGTGCGGAAAGCAACTGGTCTGCCCCGCTTCCAATAGCCATGCCGCTCGGCATATCCGCGTATCCATCAGACGGAGAGGGCCTGTATCTCATGGGGCGCAAGGTGCTGAGTTTGCCGACCACCATTATTATCGGGCCGGCCTCCATCGAGCCGTCAGTCAAAAACTCAAACCCGCTCCAACAGGTCGACTTCTCGATAGATGACACCGTCGAGTACACCGCGTCCGAGGCGCCGTACAGCTGGACGATCAACAAGCCGCTGATAGGCACGCACACCTTGTCCGTTACCGCCACAGATAAAGAAGGAAACAGTGTTACTGACTCCCTAGACATAACGTTCTTCATCTTGCTCGGGAGCGCATTCTAGCCGCACCGGTCATCTAGAGTCCATTGGCAGGCAGATGCCCGAGCTATCTGAGATACTGTTCAGCCGTCTGAAGCAAGCAGGATGTCAGGGCCGTGTTCCACCAGGT
>JBNGDQ010000292.1:0-1841 GCA_049975285.1 Thermoplasmatota archaeon | reverse complement strand
TTTGTGTTCATGTGTATTCCTCCACGCAGAAAACTGGGATTTGTATTAAAACATTTGTTAAAGCGCGCTTAAACAGGTGATGTAGAATAGTTGAGAAAAATCGCAACTGGTTTATGGGAGGCCATCGCTTCCCATGGCGAGGGGATAGGGATGCGGAAGCCAAAGAAAAAGAAGGTGCCGCAGCTGGGCCTTACATTTATTCGGGAGGCACTCCATGCTCGGCTCAGACAGCACTATGCTGGAGCCATTTATGAGGAGCCACGGCCGTGTCCACGGTGCGGCTCAACTGACCGCTATAATCATACGCCAACGGAGAGAACCTTCTGTATGCTGGTCACCAATGATGGCTTTGAGAAGGTAAGGATGACAGTGAATCGTTTTCGGTATAAGGAATGTGGGCGTGTGTTCAAGGCAGCGGATGCGCCGTTCTATGACCGCTGCAAGTATGGGAAGCCCATCGTGGACACGTGCCTCTGGCTGGCGGCATCGATGCCCTACAACCGGGTGGAGCATACGTTGCTGCAGTTTGGCATCCAGGTGGACCGGGATACCGTCAAGCGGTACGTGAAGCTTTTCGGCGAACGTGCCGAAGAGCTGGCTGGTATCGGTGGCATGGGCGAGCATGTTGGCGTCAACATGCTCAAGCTTCTCTTTCAGGCGGACACTGTCGCGGAGCTCCGGGAAGCGTTTCCCGATGAGACCTTTGATGCGGTTGCCGATGAGACCTATCCCGCGATGCGGGGAGCTAAAACAGAGATGAGACATGAGAACAAATGGAAAAAATGGAACGGCGAGACTACTCAGCCGTATCCTGATGGCTGGTGTGTGGCATCGGCATATCTTCCCCATCTCCAGCTGTTCGCGTCGCTGATATATTCTCCTGCCTATTTTAACTGGCTGTTAGCCGGTATATTGCTCTCGCCGCTCGACGGGATCACCATGCTGTGCACCGATGGAGCGGAGGCCTACAACACCTGGAACCCAGAGCCCTGCCTGGTCCACAAGTTCAGGAATCTCATCAAAAACAGCGAGATACACGAGCTAAAAAAGGAGCTTCACCCTGATGTGTTTTCAGAGGCTCTCCGTTTTCTCTTTCGGGAGTTCAAGGATCAGATGGTAGAGCTACTCAAGAAAAAATATCCCGACCTGGTCAAAGACCAGCAGTTCCAGGGCTGCACGTCTACCAACGCCATCGAGGGTGGCAACTGGCGATTGAAATGGAACCTCCGCACCTCCTATAGCAACCGTGACGGCATGGCCGGGCGGTTGCTGCTCATGACCCTGCAGGACTCACTGTATGTCTTCAGGAATGGAGAGCCCCAGGAAAACTTTGCTCACGCCGAGAGCCAGTTCGAACTGGGCATGGTGATGGATGAAACATTGCCGCCATCGCCGCAGCCTGCCCTGGCTCGGCAGGCGGTGGTCACCGCCTGACCTCCTGCCGGCTGCTTCCAGTAAGGAAAGAACGAACATTTAAACCAATCAATCTACATCACCTCGATGCCCAGCGTTTAATCTAATGTATTACGAAATGCAAGGGTGGTCGGTACCTAATCATTGCTACCCCTCTATTTGGCTGTTTTCTTTTGAAGGGAAAGTAGGCTATTTCGTAACGGCAAAGACGGCTACTTTGCTGATTTTTACCCTATACCACTAATGCTTCCCAAAGCAGGTTCATAAAGCCAGCCAGTGAGTTGCTCCAAGAACGAAAATAAAGGCTTGTTATAGACTTTAGGCATCACAACAGACATTGGTTCTGACCAATCTGTTTCTCCTCCAAATTCGTCTTGGGCTTTGACCTGAATGGTATGAATTCCTGTCTCATTCCATGAGTGGGTAAT
>JBNGDQ010000291.1:0-1843 GCA_049975285.1 Thermoplasmatota archaeon | reverse complement strand
CGGCTGCGTAGATGCCCTCAATGTCGGTGCGCTGCCCTTTGTCGGTCTCGATGTATCCATGGCTGTCGGTGGTGACGCCGATTGCTTCGGCGAGCGCTGACTGGGGTTCCTCGCCGACGGAGATGAAGACGCCGTCGAACGGTTGCTCGGTGGTCTCGCCGGTGTCCACGTTTTTGATGACCAGGGTCTCTACTACGGGGTCGCCCTTGATGGTTTCGACGACGCTGTCCCAGATGACCGGGATGTCTTTGTCGTCGATCTCCCGGGCGAGGGCTTCCTCCGCGCGGAGCTGGTCTCGTCGGTGGATGATGGAGACATGGCAGCCCAGTCCATCCAGGTAGATGGCCTCGTTGACGGCGCTGTTCCCGCCGCCGATGACCGCGACTTTTTTATCCTTAAAAAATGAGCCGTCGCAGGTGGCGCAGTAGGAGACCCCGCGGCCGCGGAGTTCTTCCTCGCCGGGGACGCCGAGCTGCCGGGGCGTGGTGCCCGTGCAGATGATGACGGCGCCGGCCGTGTAGGTATCCTTGGCCGTGGTGACCCGGAAGCCGTCGTCGAGGTGCTGGAGTTCGGTGACTGCCTCGTTGTAGTGAAACGTGGCATAGGGCTCCGCGTGTTCCTGCATCCGGTCTAGTAGGTCGACGCCGGATATCTCCTGGAATCCTGGATAGTTTTCGATGCGGGGCGCCCAGGTGGAGAGACCGCCGCCCATGCCCTTGTCGAACACGGTGGCGTCGATGCCCGCTCGGCCGGCGTAGATGGCGGCAGCGTACCCGGCGCTTCCGGCTCCGATGATGGCCAGCTCTGTATCCATGGTATCAGGCCCACATGGAGCCTCCGGCATTTAAGAATTTCTATGCTGTCAGCATGAGCAGGAGTTCCCGGGCTAGTTTTGCGCCCATTGAAGCCGTGATGCCCGCGGGGTCCTGCGTGGGGGTGACCTCGGTGATGTCGCAGCCGATGAGCCGGTCCTGCAGCGGCGAGAGACGATGGACTGCCTGGAGGAGCTCCCGGCTGGAGCAGCCACCCGGCTCAGGCGTCCCGACGCCGGGGGCAAAGCCCGGGTCGAGTACGTCGATGTCGATGCTGAGATACAGGGGGAGGTCGCTTTCGCTGAGCTCATCCACGACGGCATCCGTCAGTAATCCATCATGTCTATGGATATCCGCGGCGACCGTCCATTCTTCTTCCACGCCGGAGCGTCCCCCGAAGTGATAGACGTGCGGGGTTATCTCGAGGCATCGCCGGATGACGCAGGCATGGGAGAGCCTGCTGCCCAGGTATTCATCGCGGAGGTCGAGGTGGGCGTCGAAGACCAGCAGGATGAGGTCGCCTGCCCCGGCGTGGGCGCCTTCAACGAGCGGGTATGTGACCGAGTGGTCGCCGCCGAGGGCGAGGAACGGCGTGTTGTCAGCTGTGGCCTGTCGGGCGACGCTCAATACGTTTCTGAATATCTCCTTCTGGGTCCCAAATATTGGGAGGTCGCCGAGGTCGCAGAGAGATGGCTGGACGAGTGAACGCTCCAGTTCGGGGCTGTAGGGCTCCAGCCCCCATGACGCCTGGCGTATCGCTGATGGGCCATGCCGGGCACCAGCATAAAAGCTGGCTGCTCCGTCGTAGGGGATACCGAAGATCGCACAATCTGCTGTCTCGTAGTCGCTGTCCGTGCAGAGAAACCGGGAGTAATCCTCAAAATGTGTCGTCATCGACATGGTATACCTCCATGTGCAGGCGAGCTGCCGCAGGGATACATGGCTGTATGGATTCCTGGGTACTATAAAAAGGATGCGCTGCTCAGACGTCGATGCCGTACATGTGGTAGGGCAGGCGGGTGAAGCCGAGG
>JBNGDQ010000290.1:0-1843 GCA_049975285.1 Thermoplasmatota archaeon | reverse complement strand
AGCACGACGACGGCGAAGGGAGGTGGTCCCCTTTTCGATTGACAAATGGGCCCCTTTTCGGTTGACAAATACACCCGTTCCCGTCCTGAAATGCACCCCTTGTATGAGTCTGATTGACCCAAATACGATTCAACACTACAATTGGGTTGGTAGTCACATGACGTAGGCGGGATCACGTTGTCTGGGATGTCCTTCTTCAAGCGCAAGACCTATGTTCATTGACTACCGGGGATTCTATTCGGCGATGCCACTTCCCATCTAGCTTTTATGCGCTTTCTCTTCAAATCTGGAGGCAAAGATATGTTTTCTCTCGTCAAACGTAACTCCCGACTCGTGTGCACGTTCATTATTGCGTTTCTATTGACTGGAGGTCTTATCTGGATTGTGAGTTCACCCGCCCGGGCTGCGGTGCAGGCCCCTCCGGATTTATCCGGTCCTTGGATTCCTATGGCCGGGATACCATGGAAACCGCGCAGCAGTCACGCCAGCGTCGTTTTGCCGGACGACAGCATTGTGCTCATGGGTGGCTATGATGGTATCGATCGTATGAATGATGTCTGGCGGTCCACCGATGGCGGGGATACCTGGACACAAATGACGGACGCCGCAGAATGGGCCGCACGTTCCGGACACACCAGTGTTGTGCTATCGGATGGCAGTGTTGTTTTAATGGGTGGATACGATGGCAGCAACCCGTTGAATGATGTATGGCGTTCGACGGATAAGGGTGCTACGTGGACGCAGATAACCGCCAGTGCATCCTGGTCAGCACGATCTTCACATACGAGTGTTGCGCTTTCTGATGACAGCATTGTATTGATGTTAGGTAGCAGCGAAACCAGTAGCTTCATGAATGATGTCTGGCGGTCCACGGATATGGGCGCTACCTGGACCCAGATGACAGCCAGCGCGTTTTCGTCGGGGCGGAACAGTCACACAAGCGTAGCCCTCTCGGATGACAGTATCCTCATCATTGGGGGATTTTACTATGTGGGGGGTGATATTCCCCATTTGGCGACTACCGGCAGGGTATATCGCTCTGATGATATGGGTGCGACCTGGACCCTTCAAGGGACCGTCTCCCCGACGTACAATGCTGCCGCTGTTGTGCTATCTGATGATACCGTGCTCGTGATGGGAGGGTATTTCTACTCCTATGTTGTAGGGACGTCCTATCGCAGTGACAACATCTACCAATCGGACGATGCCGGCGAGACCTGGACTGAAATCAACAGCAACCCCGAGTGGCCTGAACTGGAAAGCCATAGCGTCGTAGCCCTCGCTGATGACAGCCTGGTACTAACGGGTGGTTATACCGGCAGTAAACGTTTGAACGACATCTGGCAATCCACTGATGGTGGCCTGACCTGGGTTGATGTGGAAGGTGTGGAATGGAGCGAACGTGGTGGTCCAGGCGCTGAAGTGCTTGCTGATGGCAGCATTTTGGTGATGGGTGGCAATCCAGGAAGTATCAGTCGTCTGAACGATGTCTGGCGCTCCACCAATATGGGCGCGACCTGGATCACCATGACCGATCAAGCAGCGTGGGATGGCCGTTTCAGCTTCGGCAGTGTGGTATTACCCGACAATAGCATCGTCATCATGGGAGGCTATTTCCGCAAGAATGATGTGTGGCGTTCTACGGACATGGGAACAACCTGGATATCCATGACTATGGCGGCGGAGTGGTCGGGACGCCACTACTTCCCCAGTGTAGTGTTATCCGATGGCAGCATCCTGATAATGGGTGGCTATGGCACTACCAGCTTCAATGATGTATGGCGCTCTACCGATATGGGTGCCACATGGATCACCATGACCAATGCAGCGGAATGGTCGGTAC
>JBNGDQ010000289.1:0-1845 GCA_049975285.1 Thermoplasmatota archaeon | reverse complement strand
CGCCCAGCGATACCGGATACATGGTATCCTCGTCCCTTTTTTGGGTTTCCCTCTCATCTACACTTTTAATGTACTACATAGGTCAAATGGGTAACTCTATTTATCTGTTATGCTCGGCCCGGCGGCCATTTTTCGGCGTGAGAGGCCGGATGAGCGAGACTGACAGGCGTTTATGCCCTGGCCGGGACACCTACCTTTTTTATTCTGAACTCCCCGTGCCCTATTAAAATGGGAATGCCTAATGCACTGCTGGCAATGTGTTTATCTGGCCCAATTTTCCAGGTCTTGTAGGTGCGGATATAGCATCTGGTGCTATCCTGTCCAGTTTTGGCTTAGGATAACGAGGTCGAAGATGTTGATTATGCCGTCGAAATTTAAGTCTATTTCTGGGTTCCAATGTGGACTCGTGGGGGTTTCCATCCAATGCTGACCGACGAGCACTAGGTCAAACACGTTTATTCGGCCATCGTGGTTGATGTCCCCAAGTGTATCGGTTAAGAGAAATGGTTGTGAGAGGGTGATGGTGAAGTTTTTGGGAGAGATTGAGGGTGCGTAGGGGTTAATTGAGTCCCAGCAGTTGCCGCTGTGGTTGTAGGTTGAGATGGTGGCGATGCGGGAGCCGTGTGTTAATGTAAGTAGGTAGCTGTAGGAGGGGGCGTAATTAGATTGAGAATGAAAAGGACGATGTGTTATGGATGCCACATTTATGGTGGTGCAATTGATTGTAGCGTTGTATGACACTCGGTCCCCGTTACGATTATTCGTCGCGTTTTGGTTATGGCATAGTCCCCACTTGCCATAGAAATGCCAATGGCCACCCAGCCAAATATTATTATGATGGTTGTCGGCATTGTTTTTTAGATATGTTGTATAGAGGCTACTTGCAAAGTCCTCCGGAGTAAAATGACCGGATATGATGCCGTCATCGATGGTGTGATGTGTACATGTTATGAAGTTATCTGTTGAATTAGCGGCTAGACGGGATGTCCACCAATCGTATGCACCGGAATGATCACCATTCTCTTTTATTTCTCCAATCATGATGATACGTAAATTTTTTCCTACCAGGATTTCGTATGTCTCTTGGCTTCTGCTTGCCACAATTGGAAACGGTCTTCTGCTGTTATTTATTCCCGAAGTGGCTGTATTTTTCCCTAGGGGATCAATATAGGTTGTCCAATGTGTCCATGCTGAGGCTATTTTTGCTTCGTGGTTTCCTGGGGTAACATAATAGGCCTCCCGTATTTTACTACCCATGTCTGTTTGTTCCCACCATGCCTGTGCGTTACCATCTGCCTCATTGAATGGAAAATTATCTGGTGTAAGTATTGGACTGATGGGGGGGTATCCGTTTTGATATGCACAGAGCTGATCGGTGTCCTTTGTGAGCACACCACTGTTCCACAAATCGCCTATAGCAAGACACATGTCATAATCTATACCTCTGTTCTCGAAATCAGCCAGTGCTTCTTCCCAAGCAGAATATCTCGGCCAAGGGTCACCACCTTCGTTAACCGAGTCGTTAGCACAATGATGGTCGGACGTGAGCCATATTTTTACAATTAAGTTACCTCCGTTGTTGCTGGCTGGGTTTGCTGTTTCGTTATTCTCATTAGATATATTCTTTGAATTTACTGTCTCAATAGAGAGATGGGTGTTTTCGAATCCTATTAATAAAATTGAGGCTCCGATAAGGATAGTGACACTGAGAGCCATTGCGATTTTTCCTGCACTCATTTCGCGCCCCAACTCTTAGGAGTAACAAATGGTTCATAAAGTTTATGCTCATAGTGCTGTGTTGAATAAACCATACTAGTTTATATTCTCTGAAAGCCATCCCTCCGG
>JBNGDQ010000288.1:0-1850 GCA_049975285.1 Thermoplasmatota archaeon | reverse complement strand
CGGCCTACAGCCCGAGGACGAGTGGCCCCAAGACGAAGCCGCTGGCACTGCCGGTGGCGCCGCCTGCCTCGATGGATATCGTCGTCGGACCGATGCCGAACACGAGGCCAGTGCTGATGGTCGTGGTGTCGCCGGATGCCAGGGTATCAATGGTGCCCTCGGCGTGGTTACCCAGGAAGACCGGCCCAGACAGGTCGATAGTCCAGCCAACGTTTTCAGCAGGAGCAGTCCCCGTGTTGGATACGGTGGCCGTGACGCCAACGCCCCCACCAACGCTGTCTATGCCCAGGTTGGGTGCCGGCAGCGGCTCATAATAGATGTCCCTATTGCCGTTCCGGTTGTCCGTCCAGACGATACCGCCCTGTGAAACCTTCAGCGATGATGGCTCCTCGACCACGGTACCATCCTCGTCGTTGATCTGCTCTGGTTCCTCCCACGTAGCGCCGCCGTCAGTTGACTTCGCCAGGTAGAGGTTGCCGTCGCGGATGAACGCACAGTAGACGCTGGACCCGCTCATGAATATCTCGGGATGCATGTCGTCGACCTGTGACTCCGCCGGGAACGTACCATCCTGCCAGGTCTCGCCCTCATTGGAGGAATACTTACAGGAGAGATCCCAGTCACCAAAGGTCGGATTCTGCGACATGTAGACAACGCAGAGGTTGCTGCCACTGGCTCCAATAGCCGGGTCCATGTAGGGATCGTTGCCCTCCCAGGTCTTCACCGGCCAGAGCGCCATGTCGCCTTCCTCGTTTGGATCGCCCCAGTGAATACCGATACCGTGTCCGCCAGAGGTCTCATTTTCGTAGTCCCAGGTCTGCCAGAAATGATTCGGCGTGGCCGCCATATCTGCATTATATGACAGCGGGAAGAACTGGTCGCCCGTCCACGAAAACACGGCCTCCTCCCACGCGCCAAGCTGGAACTCCGCCTCGATGGCACTGGGCAAGTCATAGCCAGCATACTCGACGTGACCGACGTACGCCCAGCCCCAGGTGGTATCACTCATGGCAGCCCCTGAGAACGAGGAGCGCTCGGAGTCATATCCGCTGTGATCCAGGGCGCCAATCTCCCAGGTGCCCGGGTCAGCCGGGTCGGGCGCATACATGACGTATATCGACTGAGCCGTCCGGTCGTTCCAGGCGCCGTACATAACGTCGCCACCTGGGGGGCTGACCAGTACCGGCCAGTTCTGCAGGTTGCTCGCCATGTCACCCGTATTCGTATTGAAGAGCTCACTCCAGCTGCTTCCATCAGTAGAGCGCATGAAATAGATGTGGCCCTCGAGGGCACCAAGCTGTCGTTCCCAGGCAGCGACATAACTGCCGTCCGCGGCCCGTATCACCGTCGGATGTTCATCGTCTTCTCCAGCAGAGGAAAGCTGGATGTCTCCATTGCAGCTCGCCGTCGTCGCCGGGTCAGTCACAGGATTCGGTGCTGCTACTGGTTCCCTGTCCATAGTCGCTGTGAGCGACCATACCGGCTCTGCCCCCTGAAAAGACTGGGCAATAGGAACACACAGCATGGCTGCTGTCACAGTAAGTACAGCAACTATTTTTGCTTGTTTTGTATACATGTTTCTGCCTCCATGTGCATATTGGGTAACATATTAAATATTTATCGAAAGAAAAAAGGGTTCTGTAACGTTTGCAGGTGAGAGGCAAGTGGTGTAACATGCGGGTGATAAAAATATCATAAAATTTTCATATTAACTTTTGATAGTAGAATATGGCAGAAAGAATAGCAACTGACCCAACAAACATGTATCTTTCAATAGCAGAGACATATTGCGACAAATTAAAAGATATTAAGAAATGTGACAAGCCACTATGGTATGAACGCCGTTATTC
>JBNGDQ010000287.1:0-1854 GCA_049975285.1 Thermoplasmatota archaeon | reverse complement strand
GTATTATCCCATACCGCATCATCTGTAATACCATTGTACCCGTTATAATACATTACATAACTATAGTCCATCGGATTATCACCTGTATTTGGCGCATCAGGAGTATATCGGACATATCCAGGCCCCCATGTCCTAGCAGGAGCTTCAACATGGTCTCTGCCATAAACGACCATATTGCCGCCAAAGACAGCTTGATCATTGACCCACTCAATGCCATTCGTGCTCTCTGCATATCTTATTGCATCTACCCCGTTGGGGACATCTGTATCATAATTAAAGTACCAGATTTTATAGGTGTAATCACCACCACCAAATCCATTTGCATCATACAACATCACCATGTGCCATGGATTGGTGAGGCCGGTCGTGCTGCCGCCATAACTCCAGTTCACTCCATCATTAGATGTCGCATACTCGGCATTCTTGTCATATAGCATCAGATATTGTTCTCCTGTATATACTACAGATGGATAATATGCTTCCCTTGGATTGTAAATAATGCCTTGGTCTACAAAAGCGGCTGCATCGACCGCCGCTTCCACATCGAGCAGACCATTGCCAGCAAAGTTTACATGCAAGTTGATGTCTTCGGCCGTGCTGTTCAAAATATTCCGGACCTCATTTGCAATGCCACACTGTCCATCGATGTCAATAGGACCAGTGGAAATGACCATGGCTGCAGCACCCGCAACATGCGGACAGGCCATCGAGGTACCACTAAAAGTATCATATCCCTGAGTATATCGTTCCCAAGGCGGACCGCTACTTCCACCATATGTGGGTGTGGTGGACAATATGTTCACGCCTGGGGCAGCAAGTTCCAGATACGGGCCAGAGTTGCTGAATCCGGCGATATCATCATTGCTGTCGGTGGCGCCAACAGCGATTACGCTGCTGTAGGCAGCAGGATAGCCCCATTCAGTGGTGGATGCACTTCCATCACCACTATTGCCGGACGAGGATACAAGGACTACACCTGACCCATAGGCGGCATCACAAGCTGCTTTTATTGTGGAATCGCTGACAGAGGACCCAAAGCTCATAGATATAACATCCATATCATTGGTAACCGCCCAGTCGATGCCAGCTACGATGTCGCTTGAGTAACCACTTCCCCCTGAGTCAAGTACTTTAACGGCATAGAGATTCACTTCTGGCGCGATGCCGATGACACCTTCAGTGTTTTCCTCAGCCCCGATGATACCGCAGCAATGGGTACCGTGATAGTGGTCATCCTTAGGATCATCATCGTTATTGACGAAGTCATAGCCGCCCGCATAGTTATCATTAAGGTCGGGATGGGTATAGTCGATGCCCGTATCGAGCACGGCAACGTTGACGTCGCTCCCTGTGACAGACCCGACCATAATATTCGTTGAATCTTCGCTGCCACCCCAAACAACTTCGGCATCAACGCGGTCGATACCCCAAGGCAACACATCATCAGCTAACAACTGCACTTTTTTATCGAGTTCAACATACGAAACCTTTGGATTGCGTCTGAGGGCATTAATTAGTGGCGAAGGCAACTCTGCAGCTATTGCATGTACTATGCTATATCGATACATTACGTTGCCGCCTAAGGCATGTATTAATCCTGCTTTGGGTATCCCCTCAAAGCCGACAAGTACTCTTACATTCTCCGGTTGATCTGCATCAACAAACAAGGGTGTGCCAGATATTAGCATTACAGTGGCTACACATATAACAAGAAGTTTGCGGTTTAGGTACCTCATTTTTTATACCTCAACATTTAACATATTCTATTCATTTAAAAACATATTCCTAAGATGATAATTTATTTATAGTTTACAAGCTACGACTTTTTGTTTCTTGTAAGACGGGGAATACGAC
>JBNGDQ010000286.1:0-1870 GCA_049975285.1 Thermoplasmatota archaeon | reverse complement strand
AGCCTGCGAAATTATACGGGTCACGTCAAAATAGTGAACGTGGATGACCCTGATGACTGCTCCATCGTGCAGGTGTCACTGGCCACGCCGTATGTCCAGTCCTCCTGGTGGCTGCGGCTGCTCGCCTGTCTGAGTCACTGGCTTACCGGGCTGCAGCTGCCCGCCGTCACGTAGACGTTCCAGGAAGAGGTATAACGGTGACCGCGTGGGCCCACTGATGACACAGGGCAATGAGTGTATCCCGCGCTGTCCGGATAACCGTGGGCCCGTGATTGCTGACGACGTGGATGTGGCTCCCCGGGTCACTCCAGCCTGGATGAGCCTCCGGAGAACATAGGACGACGCGACGGTCGTTATCCAGGCTCTCTGTCCCGAGGGTGCCTCGTCCAGGTGCATAAATGGTTACCGCCATGCCTGGATGTACTGCCGGATGCTTCCACCTTCCATGTATGCCCGGGTGAGACGGCTGGCTGTCTCCGGGTCCAGGCCCTGCCGGTGAAGCTCCCGCTCGAAGATGCTTCCAGCCCGGCTGGCCTGTCGTTTGAAGCGGAGAAACGTGCCGGCGAGACGGACGAGGAGGCCGGGGAGGGCTGGCAGCGTCATCCCCAGTATCCGGATGACTCGTCCGTCGCTGCTGGCCATGCTACTCCTCGCTGCTGGGGCGGAAACCCTTCATCATGTTGCCGACATTTAGCGTCGACATGTACTGCCGGGTGAGCTCGAAGGCCTGCTCCTCGCTCATGCCGGCCTCTTTGAGGCGGTTGTAGAAGATGGCAACGGCTTCGCCGTACTGCTCGGCTTTGTCGGCGCCGTAGAGCACATTGCTCAACTCTTTGAGGAGACCGGGCACCTTTTCCGATACCACGTTCAGTATTTCCTTTACTTTTTCCGGGTCAGGCATGTCGTCATGCCCGTGATGTGTATGGTTCATGTTATTTCACCATACCATCAATGCGTGGTCACTCTATTTAAAGAAACCGAGCAGTCGTGACCATTCCTGCACCAGCTCGGGTGATAACCGGTAGAATGTCACGTTTTTCTCCCGGCGGCCCTGGACCTTACCCTGCCCCTCAAGTTCCTGAAGGCGCTCCCGGATGATGCGGCGGGAGGCACTCCCCCGGCGTTCTCGAACTGCCTCGGTTATTTGGGATATGTTGCCGTCGCTCCGTCTGAGCAACGCTTTGAGGATATCGCGGCTGATATCGTCGGGGATATCTGCAAACAGTTTTTCCTCGGGGAGTGCCCCCATCCGGAGGAAGGCGTCCACCATACCAATGTATTTGCTGGCGAAACTCCGCATCTGCTCGACCGGCTGCTGGATGCGAGCCACGACGTCTTCAAGCTCACGTATCTTTTCCGTGAGGTCTCTGATCTCGCGGCGGAGGTCCTCCTCGTCCATGCCGGCCATCATATCTGTAACCGCCGGCTTCATATAAAAATCGTGTTGGACGCCAAGGGGGTGATGCTGGTGCAGGGAGGGTAGAGAGTACGGTAAGGGTTATATGTAACCATTCTTTTGATACTATTGGGCGCTGGGGAATCTCTGTGGGCATGTGTGTCGCCTCCAAACATACCATCTCACAGTCATCGACCCGCGCCCTTCATTCCTCAGGATTTGTTGTATCGAGTTGTACATGGTTGTACGTCATCCTTTTTTGCTCAGTAGCGTCTCCGGGTATCCGGAATATTTTTATCCTGCACCGGCGATGGAGAGCATGGAGGATAGCAGCCAGTTTATCTACGAGTTGGGTATGCTCCGGCGCATCCGTCGGGAGGGATGGCGGCTTGCTGGCATCGAGCCTGAGAGTGTTGCTGCGCATTCACTGCGAGCCGCACAGATAGGATACCTGCTGGCCTGCATGGAGGGCCA
>JBNGDQ010000285.1:0-1893 GCA_049975285.1 Thermoplasmatota archaeon | reverse complement strand
TCTCTACCTCATTGACTTTGGTGCTGGATGCGCCGTCGTCATCAGTAACTGTCAACGTGACATTGTAGATGCCGCTGTCCATATAGAGATGGGAGGTATTGAGACCATAGCCAGTGGCCCCGTCGCCAAAATCCCAGGTATAATTGATAATAACGCCGTCTGGATCATCGCTCGCGCTGCCATTAAACCGGACTAGGTCAACGCCCGTCGGCTCTGGCGGCATCCACGTGAAGGCAGCAGTCGGAGCCCTGTTGAGAATAGTGAGCGTTTTTGTGGCGGTGCCCATGTTGCCATCGTCGTCCGTGACAGTTAACGTGACATTATATACACCGTTGTCCGTATAGCTATGTGTGGCAGTTGCGTCAACTGTGGTGGCATTAGAACCATCACCGAAATCCCAGTGCCGCTGCACAATGATGCCATCAAGGTCTATAGAGGTATCGGTGAAAATGACCGTCTGCAAGGTAAAGGAAATCTTTGGCGTATAGTTGAACGAGGAAACAGGCAGACCGACTCTTTTGATTAGTGGATGGTTATCCTTGTTGCTGTCGCCAGGCACCATGTAGGGTATTGTGTAGGTACCTTGGCTCCGGTTGCCACCATCAAATTCCTCCCAGTAATTACCGACAGTGCCATTATCCCAGCTATTATTTCCGTTGTCCCAAGCGTGTTGCTCGTTGCCGATGAAGTCGTTGAAATAGAAAAGATTGCCGGTCGAATTCTCAGCATAGACGCCATTCATATTGTTGATAAAGTACACATGATGAACAGTATTGTTGGATGATTCGGCAAGTTCGATGCCTTTTACCGAATTGTTATGGATTTCAAGTTGCATAAATAATCCGTCAGTGACGTTCGACAACACAACACCATGGTTGTTGCCATAGACATTGCAGTTCTGCATGACGGGGCGTAACGCATCCTGCCATGCAGCCCCGATGTATGCGTTGTGGCCGATGCTTGTATTGTGAATCATCGTATCGTTGCCTGATACCACAACGCCGTAGTAGCTGTCTATACAAGCACATTCGCCGACAGTGACATTATCTCCCGTCACGTGAACAGCGGGGTCATTCCAGCAGTCCTGCAACGTGAACTGGTACATCGCCGCATTATCACCCGATATTCTAAACCCAGATCCGTTATTGCCTGCCACCTTAGTTTTCTCCGTGGACTGTCCCGTCACGGTAATTCCCCGGTCGAGTAGGACTTGCTCAGGGTAAAGGCCGTCATAGACGAAACACCCACCATCTATATGGAGTGCATTAATCGCCATCTGTATCGAATCGTAATGGTCATGCTGCCAGCCAGGATCCATGGACAAAAAGGCACGACTGACCCAAGCAAAGCGTGGCGGGTCAGAAATAGGATAGTAAAGAGGATACACGTCCATGGCTCCTGAGTTGCCAGGCACCTTGAAAGGTTCGTCCACGAAGCCGTCGTATCCGGACCGATTTTGTAACGGACCCTTGAAATTGTCTGCACCATCATGAGTGCTCCAGTAATTACCACGAGCTTGGGTGTAGGTACCACCCCACTGGTTACCCCAGGCATCATAGGCGCTATTCCGGATGAAGTTGTTGTGGAAGAACTGGTTACCGATTGACTGCTGAACAATATAGACGCCATAGTTGCCATTGTCGGCAATGTGGCAGTCGGCGATGATATTATTAATCGATGTATGGCCCAGCTCCATGCCGAAATAAGTGTTGTTGTGAATATGGTTTCCCCATATGGTGGAAGTAGAGGCATTAAACAACAGGAGGCCCTTTCTGGTCTGATTTATAGTAAGGTCACGAAGCTCACATCCGTCGGTATTAACGAGATAGACACCGAACAATGCGTGCGAAGCACTGCAGTTGGCCACGGTAACCTTATCGGCGTTTTGTATCT
>JBNGDQ010000284.1:0-1895 GCA_049975285.1 Thermoplasmatota archaeon | reverse complement strand
ATCGCCGGCGACCACAACCAAAACCTCTCATTCACCATGAGCAAACTCAACCTCTCCCACAATGGTATCTACACCCTCATCTACTACAGCCAAGATGCACTGGAAAACACGGAACCGCACCACACCGCCGCCCTCGCTGTAGATACCATACCACCCGCCACGACACTCTCCATCAACGGCTCCAGCTACATGGACGACCAGCAAAGAACCTGGATTAATGAAACAGCCACGGTCATCCTAGAAGCGCTAGATGATGGTCTGCCACCCGCAGGCATTAATGAAACCATCTACACCATAGATGATGAAAACCCTCGCGTATACACGGAACCATTCACGCTGCCCACTGGGCCTCATCTCCTCCACTATTATAGCCGTGACAATGTCGGCAACAGTGAGACAGAACTGGTTCGCCAAGTCATCGTGGATGCACTGCCACCCACCACGAGCATTTCCTACGAGAATCCTGTGTATTATGGGCAAACAGAGACATGGGTGACAAGTCACACGAACATTACGCTTACAGCATCCGATAAACAGAGCGGTGCAGAGGAGATATATTACCGTGTGGATGATGGCCCCTGGATAACATATACCACTCCGGTTGCGATTCCCTGGGAAGGCAGCCATGTCATCAGCATGTACAGCGTCGACCAAGTCGGCAACACTGAACCCATCGTCAATACAACCATCATCGTCCATGACACTCCCCCTCAAATTACGATTGATACACCACAATCGGGATGGATTCACTTGTTCGGCCGCCCCATACTGCCCGTGCTCTCACGGCACGCCGTCATCATTGGAGACCTCACCGTCAGTGTAACCACGCAGACCACTCCCTCTATCATGCGCAATGTATCCTTCGCTCTCGATGGAACCCTTCAATTTATTGACGAAAAACCACCCTATACTTGGAAGTATACTAATAGTCTATTCTTCGGTCACGATATCCAGATTCTGGCTGCCGACCAGCTCGGTCATCTCACCAAGAAAACCATCCACGTTTTCATCGTCAATGTCTGAGACCAAAACTTTATTTCGTGTGTTAAGTTAGCAAGGTTTATATCCAGGCTTTGGTTGTATATACTGAGGTATATATGAGAAAGAAAGTGGGAGGCATATTGGTATGTATAATGCTAGTTATAACTGCCACGCCTGTTATAGGGATGCCCATAGGCATGCAAGAACAGTACTCATCTGACGAAGACGATTCTTTGGGTATGGAATACACCCCGGGTGAGTGGCTGCTGACTACCCTATGGGGTCAGCGTGAGCCCTACAATAGCAAAACCCCTCAGGATTCCGCAGGTGACAACTATCGTTTGGGATGCTGGTCGGTAGCCATTGGACAAATTATTCGGTTTCATGAACTTCAGTCTCATGGAGAAGTCGTGTACCTTTGGGGTGATTTAAATACGCTGGTCAATGATTTAGATGCCTTTGAATATGACTGGGCGTATATGCCAGATGAGTTGACAGCAAATGCCTCATATGAAGAAAAAGAGAACGTAGCCCAACTTTTGTATGATACCTCCACGGTGATTCAAAAAAATTTTGGGACCATGGGATACTGTTTATCTGCAAGCGAAATGGTAGATGAGCTCGTCGAGCATTTTCAATATGTAGCTGTCCAGACCACCGTGGTGAATAATCCTTCAATCACAAATATAACCACCGAAATCGACCATCACCGACCCTGCATGTTATATCTGGAAAACTTGGCAAAAACATCAGGTCATGCCGTCGCAATAGACGGATACCAATGGGTCGGCCGGGAGTTCCAAGTCCATTTAAACATGGGATGGTACGGAGAAAAAAATAAATTCTACACATATAATAAACCCATTGACATCTATGATAATAATTCTGTACGAAAAGTCATCTTTATCCGCTTA
>JBNGDQ010000283.1:0-1900 GCA_049975285.1 Thermoplasmatota archaeon | reverse complement strand
GTTTGTGCCATGTCCCAGAAAAACCATAAGCCCTATATTACTCTATCGAAATTTATCGGGTTTTATTCGTGCATCCCTTATCAAGAAATCATATCGAAAGTTTAAGAATGCCCGGGGCATTCAGAGTTACATGGCTCGGATTTATCTCACCCGTGAAATCCTCGACGAAGGCATCGCTCTGCTCAGGGAGGCGGGGCATGAGCTGGACATCCGCCGGGGAGACGAGCCGCCATCCCGGCAGGAAGTCATCGAGCACATCCAGGATAAGGAGGGGCTGCTCTGCCTGCTCACCGACCCCATCGACCGGGAGGTGTTCGACGCTGCTCCAAACCTCAAAGCGATTTCCACCTACGCTGTCGGCTACGACAACATCGATGTCGAGGAGGCGACGCGGCGGGGCATCCCCCTCGGGCATACCCCGGGAGTGCTCACCGAGACCACGGCTGATCTAGCCTGGGCGCTCCTGATGACCATAGCCAGGCGTATCACTGAGGGCGATGACATGGTCCGCCGGGGAGACTTCAAAGGCTGGGGTCCCAAGGTATTGATGGGCAGCGACGTACACGGCAAGACGCTGGGTATCATCGGCGCCGGACGCATCGGCCGGGCGGTGGGGCGCCGGGCCGCTGGCTTCAACATGGACGTCCTGTATTACAGCCGGTCGCGGAAACCCTCATTCGAGGAGGAATACGGCGCCCGCTACGTGGAGCTCGACGAGCTCATCGCTACCGCTGATTACATCTCGCTGCACGTGCCGCTCACCGACGATACATATCAGCTCATCGGAGAAAGAGAACTCGCATCGATGAAGGACACTGCCTACCTCATCAACACGGCCCGGGGTGAATGCGTCGATGAGGCGGCGCTCGTCGCTGCGTTGCAGGACGGCTGTATCGCCGGGGCCGCGCTTGACGTGTTTGAACATGAGCCCGAGCTGACGGAGGGGCTGGCTGGGCTGGATAACGTCGTGCTGGCGCCTCATGCGGGTTCTGCATCGATTGAAACGCGGACGGAGATGGCTGTCATCGCTGCAAAAAATCTGCTTGCGGGTCTCCGGGGAGATCTGCCGGAGTACTGTGTCAATCCGGAGGCACTGGATTAAAAACTAGTCTGCTGTGGCTCGGGAATCGATGATGTCCTTGATTTCGTTGACGAGGCGCTTGATGTCATCCCGGTTGGTCTGCTGCTCTCGGAGTTCCATGCGGAGCTCGTCCATTCTGAGCTTGATGGCCTCCTTGGAGAACTCTGCCACGCTGGAATAGCCGACGCGGGGGTCCTCTACCACGGTTCTCCGTATCTCCTTGTGCAGCGTCTTTGGAACCGATATGGTGCTGTATTTGACCATGACAGATTATCGAACGACGAGATATAAACCTTGCCATGTGACAGGGCAGTCTTTATCAACGCCGCGGGCATCGCTATCCATGGAACGGGACAAGCTGTCCGGCGCGGCTGAAATCAGCGGAGGGCAGGCAACGCGATTCCTTAAAGCACTGACCGAGGGTACCCTGCAGGATACCAGTCGGGAAATACTCGCGGCCTATCCCTCGATGGCGTCCCTGTGGACCATGGCCAACCTGGCGTTCCTGCATGGCGAAGCAGCGGCATCCCACTACCGGAGCATGTCGGATGCAGAGGATAACGTTGTCCAGCACGGAGTAGCGCTACTCGAGCTGGGTGCTACGGTGCTCACCTACAGCCGAAGCTCGACCGTCATGCGCATCCTCCGCGAGGGTGCAGACCGCATTGCTGGAATCATCTGCGGGGAGGGCCGCCCCAACTATGAGGGCAGGCAGCTGGCACGGGAGCTTGCAGGCACCGGTATAGCGGTACGATATGCCACTGACGCCGGCGGGCTCTCGCTGGTCAGCGAAGCAGACGTGGCGCTCATCGGGGCCGA
>JBNGDQ010000282.1:0-1902 GCA_049975285.1 Thermoplasmatota archaeon | reverse complement strand
ACCTATAGTCTTGCTCTTCAACAAAACCGAACCTACCACTGGAGAATAGTGGCATGGGATGGAAAAGGAAGTAAAAACGAGAGTTCCGCATGGCAATTCACGACCACTTGCGCGTCCAGCGGCAATTCGCCTCCAGAAATTGGTATCACCAAGCCTCTCGATGGAAGCACCATCAGTGGGATGGCCACCGTGGCTGGCACTGCATGGGATGCCGATGGTAACGAAACAATCAGTTGTGTGGAAATAAAGATAGACGACGGTAACTGGACAATGGCAACGGGTACTGAAAAATGGGCGTATACATTGAACATGTCAGCATTAAAAGAGGGTGATCACCTCATTCAGGCACGGGCATACGACAACACCTCTTACAGTGCGGTTGCACAAGTCAATGTGTCCATAAAACAATCTGATACCCCCGGATTCACTCTTCTTTTCTATATCATAGCTACATCTTTGGTGATGATAGCATATATTGCGAAAAAGCAACGGGGTAGATCATGAAATATAAATTCACTATTCTCCTCGTCGTTCTTCTTTTTGGCGTATTGCATAGCCCTATGATTTATTCGCAGCCGATAGAAGGTCCCCATCCGATTCACGGGCACATTTATCTCGGCAACGACACGCCTTGCGATAATTTTACCGTTTCTGTCACCAACATGAAAACATCGGACATCATCGAAAATAAGCGTATATTCAAAAAAGATAACTACTACCAGCTCGACGTGGGCAAACCTGGCCCGAGTTGGCATTATGGACATACAGTATCAATACGTGCAGAATGCACTCTCCGCGGGGTTACTTATACTGGAGAAACCACAATATTGCTGAAGAAAAATACTTCCAGCCAAACGGCGGATATCCTCCTCTATCCTCCAGCACCTTCTTCCCCTACCGTTAGCGGGCCTATACGGGGAATCACCAACATATCATACCTTTTTTCTCTTTCGGCCATCGACCACAACAACCTCAATGTTTCGATTGGTGTTGACTGGAACAACGATACACAGATTGATGCATGGAGCCACTTGCTTGACCCTAAAGAGCAGCACTGGGTATCCCACAGCTGGAACACATCAGGCAGGTATTCCATTCGGTTTATAGCCAAAAACAGGTATGGAGCTTTCTCAAATTGGACGACATGGGTAATACATATCCAGCATGATCAAGTGGTGGAGCTCCTGTACCCGAGTAAAGAAGCAAAGCTGGATGGGGAGTGCCAGATTTTATGGAATGCAACCTGTCAGAATATTACCTTGCATTATGGCATCAAAGACGAAGGCTGGAAAACCATCATTACAAACATGAGCAATACCGGAAAATATAGCTGGGATACGACCTCGTACACAGATGGTAACTATAAGATAAGATTGTCAGCCTTTGACGTGCATGGTAAGGTGGGTGAAGACGTGGTACCTGTTTCCATTGATAACACTGATGAAACGCCGGATTTTTTATCGGTTACCGTCATTTTTGCTCTATTAGTCATTGCTCTATCTATTAGGAAGAAAAACCATTAACTATATATTCTGCCCCTGAATTGGGACACTCCATGATAGCCCCATCAGAGCGTTCAGATGGCGTCAACTATGCCATCCGGGAGGTCGTCCTGCCTGCCCGGAAGCTGGAACGGCAGGGCATAGACATCATGAAACTCAACATCGGTGACCCGATTGTCTACGACTTTGATACCCCACAGCACATGAAGGAGGCACTCTACCAGGGAGCAATGGAGGGATACAATGGCTATGCGCCCTCTGAGGGCTACCCGGAGCTGCGAGAAAAGATAGCGGAGCGGGAGCGACGACGCAACAACGTCGACTACGACATCGAGGATATCTGTATCACCACGGGCGTGACCGAGGCCCTGCAGATCTTTTTGTCGGCCACGCTCAACGA
>JBNGDQ010000281.1:284-1907 GCA_049975285.1 Thermoplasmatota archaeon | reverse complement strand
GGTAATAGTGTATAGATTGCCGTCTCTTTTAGTTCCAGAGCCAAGGGGTCATTGGTGATGAGTGCGTAGACGAGAAAACTGGCGGCGATGCCGCTCAAGAGATAGTTCAGCCCTCGCCCTCTTTTATTCTGCCATACAGCATTGGCTGTTTTGGCTGCTGCCCTAATCGCAAAGTATCCCACCAAAGGAACAATCAAGGTATGGGATTCAATCCCGAAATTTTTATGCAGATAGGCCGACAACTGGGTTAAAATAAGATAGGCGACAACGGAGAATGTAAGGCCGTAGGCGAGGGGCTTAATCGCCTGTTGTGTTTTCTCTTTCATATGTTTTCACTTCGTTGATGAGTGTCAAATAGGAGAGATACATTTGCTCATATTTGTCTCTGCTAAACGGGTGATTACTGTATTCTGCTTCTTCAAAAATGTTGATTAAGCGGTGTGCTGCTTCTCTGTCTGCATTCATTTTTAATAAATGTTTTTTAATCGTTCTCGGGGTTGCTGCCTTGGGGATTTGTACTCCGGTTTCATTTATTTTTTCGAGAACAGTGTTAAAAAGACGAATGGCCTCTTCGCGATACTCAACGATTGTCACAGATTCCGTGTCAGTTGCAGACGCATCATCGGTTTCATAGGACGCTTTGACGGTGTGGCTTCCTTTCTGGGTAAATGTATGGTATATCTCCGCTGTTCCATTTATATCCGAAATAGGAGTGTCTTGCAGATTTTTGTCTATGTAGAGTTTTATCGAGGCATCCGCTACTTTTTCCTTGTGTTGTTTCAATATGCATTGAATGGTGAGTTCGTCGTTGGTACCCCATACTGCGGGAAATGGGCTCTGTATCTGGGGGAACTGGACATTGAGTTGGGTATTGTCACTTGGGGTTGCGCGCAATATTTGTGGCCCACTAGGCCCCTCTTCATCTGCCTCTGATATGTCCTGATTTTTTCTCTTGCGGTATACCATAGTTATGGTTCCCGCTGCCACAACTGCCGATATAAGGAGGAGATACTGCCATATGGATGCCAGCAACCCCTTTTTTGCAGATAGATTAACTGATAGATTTTTTTGGAGGGATGATGCACAGTATTTATGTGTCCCTTGGAATGAGACAGCTACCGGGTAGGTCTCTTTGGACCAGTCATCTGGAATTGAGCATGAAAAACTGCATGAGCCGCTGACATTTGTGGTGTTTGATGACTGTGTTTGGTGAAATACGACGGTCATCTGGCGTAAAGGCTGGCTGTTATTGGTGAGGAGGGTAACCGTGGCCGAACCAGTTTCCCCTGGAGATATTGCTGAGATATTTTTCAGTTGGAGCTTGGTTCTCTCTTTTACAAACACCGTGGTTTCTTCATGGTAGTCGTAGCTGGGGAGAGAATAACTGAGAGTATGATTTCCGAGTGCCTCGTCCACTTGATGGATAACTTGGAAATGTCCATTGGTATCAGTGGCTCCTCTGTATAGAGTTGTTTGGTCAAATTGAATCATTACGGAGGTGTTATCGAGACGTTCTCCACCTGCGAGTGCGGTTCCCGCTATCGTTGTATTTTCTCCACGTATAAGGACTGTTGGCGTGTCTATTTCGATGCCGTATTGAACAATGTCTATCTGGGTTGAGGC
>JBNGDQ010000281.1:0-274 GCA_049975285.1 Thermoplasmatota archaeon | reverse complement strand
TATGTTGATCCTGTAAACTCTGCCCGAACTATGTGGATACCTGTTGTATTAAAAGAATGAATAAATGAATGCTTGCCGTGAGTGTCGGTAGTTGCCGCTCCAACTTCTTGGTTATCGCAGTAAAAAATGATTTCTTTACCCGGAACAGGTATCCCATTTTCTTCTCGTAGAATACCTGTCATGGCTACGGCTTCGTTGGTCGCGGCCTGCTCAGATAGTGAGAGAGAAAGAGATGTCTCCGATATGAGTTGTACAGGGGGGTCACTCCATGAGC
>JBNGDQ010000280.1:0-1912 GCA_049975285.1 Thermoplasmatota archaeon | reverse complement strand
CGGAGACCGCCGATGTACTGCACGTTGACATCCTGGGTGACGAACACAAAGTAGGCGGAGCCGTTGTCCAGGGCAAAATCGCTGGTCAGGCCCACCACGTGGCTGACATACTTCTGGGCAAACATATCCCACATGGACACCACGGTGCATCCCGGAATCATGGCTCCCAGGTCGGCAGCGGTCTCCACGCCGTCGTCCACATAGGCCGCGGTCACCAGGTTCCAGCCCTCATAGAGGTACAGACCCAGCCAGGGGTCGTAGAGCACATAGTCGGTGACCCTGTCGCCCCGTCCCTCTGGATTGTAGTCGCCATCAGTTCCAGGCGGGTCGTAGGGACCGTTCGCCGAGCCCCACCAGTTCATGGTGGCATCAATCCAGGGCGTTCCTTCCATCACTTCATACACCACACCGTATTCATCATTGTCATATATCTCATTCCAGTGGATTCCAGTATCGCCATTGTAATAAAATCCTGTCGCGTTTGGCCCGCCATAAATATAGATACCTATGTCATTTTCCTTGATGACATTGTGAATAATGGTGGTATGGTTAGTGTTGTAATCGAGATAGATGCCATAGCTGCAATTGCAGATGAGGTTGCATGACACGGTGAGATTGCTCGAATATTCCACGTGCATTCCGCTGGGTGTTCCTCGGCAATCAGAAACAGTGTTGTTGTCGATGCTGATGCCGCCGAAGGTGAATGATGCGTTATCGGTCGCCGTGTAGTCTCCGGCATCTACGTGGTCAATAACCACGCCGTCGTGACCGGTTATGGTGTTGTTGTCAATTGTGACGGCCCCGATGACCGCCGAGGCGTTCTCGGAAAGGTTGCCAAAACTGTGAAATAGGTAGGCACGAATGCCGGCATCGCCCGCATCTATGGTGTTGTGCCCGACGCTCACCCTGCCGAACGCGCACGAGGCGGTACCGTTCATATCGTACGCCCAATTACGGAGATACTGAAGATAGATACCGTCTTCGCCAGCGTCTATGCCGTTGCCGTGGAACTGAATGACGCCACGGGTGAGTGACACGTTGTCTTTAACGTGCCAGCCGTGGTATTCAAACCCGCCGTGATGAATACCATCGTCGCCGGCGTTGATGACGTTGTCGTTGATATACGTGTCGCCGATAACCACAGTCGGCGAGCCGTGCAGCTGCTCGCCCCAGTAGTCAAAATCGTCAAGGTCCATGCCGTGCTCTCCCGCGGTGATGGTATTGCGGCAGAACTGCGTGGTGCCGATGGTGACCGTCGCCATGTCATGTACCCGATAGGCGTGCTCGTTGATTTCGCTGTGCTCGATGCCGTCGGCACCCGCGGTGATGGTATTGTCGTTAATCAGGATGTGTCCAAAGACGGCATCTGCCGTGTCGTGCATCTGGTATCCCCACCAGTCAAAATCGTCAAGGTCCATACCCTCGGAGCCCGCCACGATGGTGTTGTTGCTGATTTCAACGTTGCCCATGGTCATCGTTGAATCACCGTACATGTGATACCCAAGGTTCTTAAGGTCTCCGTGCTCGATACCGTCGGCGGAACCGTTAGTGGCGGTGATGGTGTTGTGCCGGTACGTATAGTTGCCGATGGTGACCGTGGACGTGTTGTACATGTAATTCCCCCAGCGACCGCAGCAGTACGAGAACTCGATACCGTCGGAGCCACCTCCGTTGGTAGTAATGTTGTTGTAATCAATCGTCACGTCTCCCGAGGTAAAGGATGCGGCACCGTACATGTGGTCGCCCCAGTACTCAAAGTCATCAAGGTCGATGCCAATGTAATTTGAGGTGGTGATGACGTTTCCGCAGAATTCAATGTTTCCCATGACGAAGGACGAATCGTTGTACATGTGATAACCGTGGTATTCAAGCTCCGCGTGGCTGATACCCCGGCTGTATGCAGTGATTGTGT
>JBNGDQ010000279.1:1030-1912 GCA_049975285.1 Thermoplasmatota archaeon | reverse complement strand
ACCCTCAAGAATATCCGCTGCCCATAACCATTTCATGTAATCTCTCAGATAATGCTGCAATGGGCACAGCACGAACTGTTGTGTACAAGAATGGTACAAATATCGGTAACTACACTATGCAAGAGACAAACATTGATGAAACGGGCAATGGACTATATACGTATAATTTTATTCCATCCTCATTGGGCACCTATGCCTATCATATCTGGGCAAATGATATCAATGGAAACAGCGTCCAATCGTCTTCCGCCGACTTCGCCATTGAAGATACGACACAAACGCGCATAGCGAACATAACGGTTCATCCGGCATTACAAGATATCGGGGAGCCTGTCAATATCTCCTGCATACTCGAGGATAATCATCAAGTAAGCGATGCCTGGCTTCATGTTGAACAACCCGGCGGTGGCACCATCAACACCAGCATGCAAAGAAAGGACTACATGTTCTTTCTCAACAGCACATATCATGAAAGCGGCACTTATACCTTCAACATCATAGCACGGGACGAAAGTGGTAATGTTAACACTTCTACTTCTCACACTTTTATTATCACGTCCTTTCCCCGTGCATCCTTCACCTATGAGCCCTCTGCGCCCACCGACTGGGATGTCGTCATGTTTACTTCAACCAGTTCCGATGTTGATGGGAGCATCGTCAACCATAGCTGGCTTATAACTAAGAACAATACCGGGAGTGTAATATTAATCTCAAGTCAGAGCAACATCAGCCATAATTTTACGGATAATGGTGACTACGTAGTCTCGCTCACAGTAGTCGATGACAAAGGTGCAACAAATACGACGACCCAGATGGTCACTATTCTTAACATCTTTCCCGTGGCCAATTTTTCTTTTACCCCGTCCATCCCAACGGTTGGAG
>JBNGDQ010000279.1:0-1020 GCA_049975285.1 Thermoplasmatota archaeon | reverse complement strand
ATGGCTCATACGATAAAGATGGCGTCATCGTTGACCATATATGGGATTTTGGTGATGGCATCACCAGCACAGCAGACAATCCCACGCATCAATATACCTCGAATGGCCAGTTTAACATAACCCTCACCATCACCGACAATGATTATGATAGCCATGCCCTCACCCGCTCAATTAATGTTGCCGATGTGAAACCCCCTCATATCGAATCCATATCAGGGTACCCCAATCCACAGGAAATCAAAGGTACCGTAAACATTTCCTGTCGAGTTACTGATGACGTAGCGGTCAGTGAGGTGCGAGCGGTCATAATAGGTCTCGATCCAAACAACAATCATCTTACCGAAAATGTGAGCATGCACACTAATGATGGAACCACAATGTGGTATGCAGCACCGTACAATACCACCGGCAACTACTCCGTACACATATGGGCTATTGACCCCAGTGGCAACAGCAATATGAGCCTTCCCTACACCTTTGAGGTTTTTCGGCCAGCAATGCCGCCAGAGATACACTCTGTACACATTACGCCATCTGAGCAGCAGGCAGGTTGGTGTATCAACATCACCTGCAATGCCAGCGATAATGTGGCCCTGGCACAGGTGGGCATCAAGTTCACCCACCCTGATGGCAGCAGTATGAACCTCAGCATGAGTCCATATTACATTGATGAGAACTCTAACGGAATATATTTTTATAACCAAAGCTACCACCAGCTGGGCACTTACAGCGTGATGGTCTGGGCCATTGATATAAATGACAATGTCACCACAACATTGCCTGCGGTGTTCTCAATTATTGATACCCAACCGCCACGCCTCGATACTTTATCCATTGAACCAGGGATACAACAGCTGAACGACACGGTGAATATTTCCTGCCATATCTCAGACAACTTAGCTGTCAAAATGGTTTCCATTCATGTCATCTATAACAACGAAACCATTGCGTGGAAACAGATGAATGCATCAGCCCTTTATTATCTCACCCGGCTATATAACCAACCTGGTACCTATAATG
>JBNGDQ010000278.1:0-1914 GCA_049975285.1 Thermoplasmatota archaeon | reverse complement strand
CCACTGAATAGTATCAAAAAAGCAAATAATTTTTAAATAGTTAATTCCACATGAATGACTTAATCCTATTGTCGTCTATTTCGGGGTGGAGATACGGCATTAGGACCAACCAACAAAAACCAAATATTGGAGGTATAAAATGAAAAAACAAATTATAGCTGCGGGTATCGTCGGCCTGATGATGCTCGCCGGAATAACGATAATGGCGGAAGCGGGCACTGAAGAAAATCCGGAGGTCATACCACTGCTAGCCGGACAGGACATGCTGGTCGGCAACGTGACCATCTGGAACGACGCCGATAACAATGTATATGTCAACTACACCGTTGACAAGCCAGACTGGTACCTGATGGAGACCCATCTGCACATCGCGACATGTCTGGATGATATACCGCAGACTGAGGGCAGAGGAAGAGGACGAGGCGGTGGTGGAGGAGGCAACCCGATTCCGGGAAACTTCTATTATAAAAACGAGAGCTATGATCTATACACCACCACCGATGAGTACATGTATGAACTCCCGGATGGCTTTGAACTTGATGGCACCCTCTATGTGGCGGCACATGCAGTGGTCGGTCACATGGATACCATGTGGGTATACAGCGATGCGACAGAAACATATGTAGCCCACAATGGCAGCACCTGTCCGGGAGCATACATGGAACGAACCGGGACAGCAGTTTGGGCATGGGACGGAGCATGGGGCACGCTTGCCGATAACTACGACTATGGTCAGTGGATATGGGAAAGCGAATATGTTTTACATCCAGTCTGTGGTGATGTGGTCAATTTCACGAAGACATTCGACATTCCCGGTCAGCCCGTCGAGGGCAACCTGAAGATAGGGGTGGACAATGCCTACAATGCGTATCTTAATGATTGTCTGGTAGGCGGCCTTGGTCTGAATCCTGGCTGGTACAACAGCGACCTCAAGGAAGCCTATGTGGAGTCCGGCTTTGTATGGGACATCAGCAACTACCCATTGCTCAACCTCGAGGAAGGAGAAAACACGTTCCTGTTCGCATGTGCCAACGAATACTCAAATGATGATGACGAAGGCGAACCCCTTGGCACCATCACAAACAATCCAGGTGGACTCATTTATGAAGCCGAGATAACCTACATCGATATCGAAGAAACTGCTTGGGCAGATGGAGAACGTTTCACACGACGCGGCAACTGGGCTACATATTTCACATACCAGATACAGACTGAATTCGACACGCTGGTGCTCAGCTATTCAACCGACATGGAAAATTGGGAGGATGTCCCCGGAGCATACAACAGCTACACCCTCGACCTAGATGATAACTCTGCCACGACATATTTCCTTAACGTTACATCTTTCGAGACCAACATCCCTCTGGCTACTGGTCAATATGGTTTCTATGTTGTCCCCGCAGAACAGGACCTTACGTGGTGGGCTGCAAAGGATGTTACTGAGGCATACGCAATTGCCAATCCAGATAGCTGGCAGGCATATATGTGGGAAATCATCAACGGCAATGAACCTATCTTCTATCTGGATGTCACCGTCAGCGATTATCAGCTTGTTGATGGACTCCAACTTGACTGGCCAGGTTCCTCAAGCCCGGGTATCTTCCTGATTGTAAACGGCGACTATCCACACGGGGCATACCACTACACGGGTACCATCACGAACATGTACAGCGTGGACAGCGACATCACCGTTGAAATGAACTTTGCGTGATGAAACAGGCATAGCAGAACCACCTTTTCCCTCCTTTTCTTTTTACATTTTTTATCGTCGCGGGTATGAGCATTGCTGCCATTGAAGGCGAAGTTTAATGTAGCCCGGGGCATTTACGGGCGAATGCGGTTTCCCTATGAGCCACGTCCCCATCAGCGGGAGATGATGCAGGCCGTCCAGCAAGCCATCGATGAAAAACAGCA
>JBNGDQ010000277.1:0-1955 GCA_049975285.1 Thermoplasmatota archaeon | reverse complement strand
CCATATTATCTCTCTAGTTTCAATACTATAAACAAAGAGCGTTATAAAAAAATAAACCAATGCTGCAAAACCACGTCTTGGCAAAGCATTTGCATCCAAAAATGCGTCAAACCAGGTTTTTGTAACTCAAAACCCCACTTTTATGCCTACAAATAGCAATCGAGCAACATATAGCCCTAAAGGATTCGTCATCTCGTTCCCAGTCGCGGTTCCATTTTTTCGGCCCACTCCTGCCGGAGCGTTTCAATTTTTTCCCGAGAATGACGTTTCCTCATTCTATATCTTACGTCAAGATCTCCCACGTGCCCCATGTAAAATTCTCGTTTTGTACGCGACAATACCTCACTTGCAGCAGTATCAAAGTAGCTCCGCAGGATATATGGATGTGCATCAAAATCAGCTCGTTCAAACGCTTTTTTTATCCCCCGGTAGAGATACGTTTTAGGATACTTCGTCGTGGGATATTCTATCAGGAAGTCCCCCGGCGAGACACCATCTCTGCTCGCAAGATATCCCCTCAGATAGTCGACGCCTTCTTCTATCAAAAATGTGAAAAAATCCACCTTTGCCTTATTACCCGGGATGTCTTTACGGACGATAATCATTGCAGGGATATGCGAAAAAGAAATGTCGTCGGTAACGTCCATGTCAACGACCGACTCGATTTTTAAATTCACGATAATCTTTGGGCGCAGCCCACAGAAAGCATACAACCCGAGTGCTGCTCTCGTCTTCACATCTGCATGCTCTAATATCTCGCGGAGTGTATCATTGCCAGGTATCTCGGCATCGAAGATGCTCATCTGCGTATGGGATTTATCAAACTCGATAGTTCCCATAGAAAATTCTTCGTTTGCATAGCGAAGAAATGACCGCAAAGCAGAGAGACGTTGATTTTTTGTAAGGGGAGCAAGATGGGATATATCCTTGGTGAAATACTGCTTGAGGCGCTTCTGGAGTTTTTTCGGGAATGTGTTACTGGCTTCTATGAGGTCAGAGGCATTCCACCCTAAATCGTCTAAAACGCAATGTAGCGCCGACTTGTATACTGTAACCGTGGTCTCTGTTTTCGTCCGCGAGAGGTCGTTCAGCCAGTCGGCGGGCACATTTGTCATACAATGCATATTGTAAGACAGTATTTAAAAACAGATGGGATTATGTTTTTAGAAATATTTTAATAAAAGGAACAGGTGGGAAGATATATTCATGAAAAACGTTGCGCTCTATGCCCGGGTTTCCACCGAAGATCAGGCGTTGAAGGGTTTTTCGCTTGAGGGTCAGCTAGAGAAGCTTCGCTCCTACTGTGACGCCCGTGACTGGGGCATCGCGGGTGAATATGTTGACAATGGGTATAGCGGCCGGGATACGAATCGGCCTGCCTATCAGGAGATGCTCGGAGAGATAGATGCGTGGGATGCCCTGCTGGTCATGAAGATGGACCGGGTGCATCGGAATAGCAAGAATTTCATGGTGATGATGGAGACGCTGCGGGAGCACGATAAGGAGTTTGTCTCGATGACGGAGAGCCTGGATACTTCGACGGCGATGGGGCGCTTCGTCATGGATATCATCCAGCGTATCGCGCAGCTGGAGAGCGAGCAGATAGGGGAGCGGGTCTATTTTGGCATGCGGCAGAAGGCAAAGGGCGGCACGGGACTGCTGGGGTCGCCGGCGCCTTATGGCTATGGATATGATGATGGGCGTCTTGCGGGTATCGATGAGGAGCTCGATGTGGTAGGGCAGCTCTATGAGCGGTATCTCGACGGTGATTCGCTGGGCGGGCTGGCAGAGTGGCTGGAAAAACGGGGAATTGCAACGAAAAAGCAGGCTAAATGGGATAAAAAGACCATTTCGCGCATTCTTTCGAATCCGGTGTACTGCGGTCTCCTGGAGTGGGAGGATATTTTGGTGCCGGGTGAGCATCGGCAGGTGGTGTCGCGGGAGACGTTTAATGC
>JBNGDQ010000276.1:0-1976 GCA_049975285.1 Thermoplasmatota archaeon | reverse complement strand
GGGTACATGTATAGAGGGATTGCACTGACTGCTGGTATACTACTTGCCGTGTCATGCGCAGCTGGCTGTCTTGAAGATGGAGAGGGCAAGACAGTGACGATGACGCTGGCTGAGTTCTCGGATGACTACGTGAGCTCCACGGACAACGATACCCGGGTGGTGACCGATCTGCTCGTGTCACTAGAGCCGGGAGACGCACTGCTGCTCCGAGATACCATTACCAACATGACGTATTTGACCGCCGGCGGTTTCACGCAGGTCGAATTTGCCTCCTCCCCGGGGACGGGATTCCCGATAGAGGGAGATGTTACGTCGACGCTGTCATCTGGGGATACCATCGAGGTCAAGCTGCACATCATCGCTATCACCTACACGGAGCAGCATAGCAGTGGCACCTGGACCTTCAAGCAGGAATACTTCCGGGAGGGATGGAACCAGGACAACGAGACGTTTGTTCCCATACCCCGGGATATCGTCCGCCGGGTCAGCAGCGGCACCGCGCTCACGATGACCATGGGCGAGCTGATAGCTGATTTCGATTACCACTATGACAATACCACGAAAAAGATAACCAACGTGCTCACGTCGCTCAACGAGGGCGATGTGGTCATCATCAATGACACGTTGTACAGCCTCACCTATAATGCATCCGGCGGCTACACTATAATCGATTTCGAGACCATGAAGGGCTACACCTTCTACATCAAGGGGGACATCACCGGTGACTATTCGGAAGGAGACAACGTCACGTTGACCCTGCACATCATCAGGGTGACCACAACCCAGGAGAGAAACGGCACCGAGTGGACCATCGAGGAGGAAACCTTCGCGGAAGGCTGGGACGACGGTGAATACGTCCCCATTCCGCAATCGTCGCTCAGGCCCGTTTAAATAAGCCACGGCAGCCTCTGTTACAGGTATAACCAGAGCAGCACCACGAGAAACACGACGATGAGGGCGAAGCCAACGTAGACCAGGATGCGGAGCCAGATGAGATCGCCGCCCAGTGTTCGGGTCAGCTCAGAGATGGGATTCTGTCCTTTTTTCTGCGCCATATATCATTATTCCCCGACAGCGGTCACGTACATGGGGTCGTAGTCCCCGGAGAGGCCGATGGTGTCCACGACGGCGGCATCGTCGTCGATGGTGAACACGTTCGATGACAGCCCCATGGCTGTTGCCTCGAGCAGGACGTTGTACATAGCGGCGCCGGCCTCCATATGCCAGATGTAACGGATGAAGCTGCCGGACAGGTCGTCGTACCATTCCGGCCGGGTGTTGTCCACGTTCAGAACGGCGATGACGGAGAGCGGGGCCGTTGCCACTGCCTCGTTGCATGCAGCTGCGATGTCGCTGCGGAGGTCGCCGGCTGCCACCCGCTGCATACCCGTCACGATAGGAATGCCCAGCATGTCGACAGGAGCCAGGGTGATATACCAGTTGAATTCAGTCAGCAGATTGGGATGATACCGGTAGATGCCATCCTCCATGGCCACATATATCTCGAAGGGATAATAGCCATGGGCGCTCGGTACGGTGCGATGCCGGACGACCGGGTTTGCTTCCTGCTGGCTTCGGTCGATGTAAAGGGAAAATCCGTATGATGACCAGGTGAGCTGGCTTCGCTGCTGTTCAGTGAGCGTTCCGGACAGCGAGGGTTCCTCGTCTCGCTGCCTGACTGCCGTGGTGAGAGAGATGTCGCCAATTGCGGGGCGTGGCTGCAGCGACAGCCACCAGGGTCGGTCGCGGAAGTCATAGGTGTGTATGGGATGGCCGAGAGGCATGATAATCAGGCCTTTCTCTGTCGCGGGGACGCCGAGCTCGGTGTTGATGGGCGAGGGATACTCGCCGGTCACCACGGTGCCCAGCCCGAGGGCGTTGGCCGTCCAGGCGATATTCTGGAAAGCGGCGCCTATCTGGGCAGATGCGACGTGTTCTCCCGCGGCGGTCATGTTCCAGACGAGACAGATGACGAC
>JBNGDQ010000275.1:0-1993 GCA_049975285.1 Thermoplasmatota archaeon | reverse complement strand
CACGCGTCGGGTGCTCAACCATGCCATGGGGGTGACCGTGGACGGCAGCGGCGACATCTATCTCGTAGGGCAGGGTGGTATCGGAGCGACGCTGTTGCAGCCGACCAAGATAACGTTGAAGGCTCTCGTGATGAAGGTCTCCGGTTCCACTGGCACTGTGCTGTGGACGCGCACCCGGAAAAAAGGCCAGTATATGTGGTACCATGACGCGGCTATAGATCGCGATGGAACGCTCGTGGTCTCGGGCTATTATCTCGATGGCGGGAACATCCGACCGGTTATCTCCGCCTTTCGCGGCCGCCTGGGATTATGGACACGCTACCTGGTACCGCCGGGCCGGAACAAAAAAGCTGCTGGTATCGCCCGTCATCCGGATGGATCCTTCCACGTCGTCGGGAACAGGGAGGCAGCCCAGATGGCGGACATTACGCCGTATCTTATGCGGTTTTCCTCCAACCTGGACATCATATGGGAGCACGACGGGGACACGAACGCATTTCTCTATGGCACCGCTGTGCTCCCGGATGACGTCATCATCGCCACGGGTATGCACGCTCAGACGAGTGAATACTATGTAGCATTGTTCGATGCAGCCTCCGGGGAAAAGATACAGGATATCTTCCTCGGGCCGATACACGCGTCCGGGGTCAACTTCAACGACTACCTGAAGGGCGTCGCTGTCGACAGGGAGGGCGACGTAGTGGTAGCCGGGGCCTGGAACCCGGGAAAGGTAATCAAGTTCCGTCTGACCCCGGCAGCCGACGAGGAGGTCTACACGCTCCAGGTGCGATTGCAGCCGCAGGATGGTGGCACCGTTTCTCCACCCGGTGGCAGCTTTCCAGCGGGACGTGAGGTGACGTTGCAGGCTCAGCCCGGCCGAGGGTACCAATTCAGTCACTGGTCGGGCGACGCGTCGGGAAGCACCGGGACGATACAGATAACGATGGATCAGGATGTATCAGTCACGGCTCACTTCATTGAGGAGGAGCCGTCATGGCTGGATTGGCTGCTCCAGTGGCTGCTGGGCCGACGGTAAGACATTTAATAGAGCTGCCGATGTTAGTGCCATGAAAAAGAGGGTTGCCCTCCTCGTCGCCGTCATGATTGCCGTCCCGGTGGCCTCCCTGGCGGCACATCAGGCATCATCGCCCACCGCTGCGGCGTCCAGCGGCAGCACGCTATATGTTGGCGGCGACGGACCCGGCAACTACACCACGATACAGGCAGCAGTATACGATGCCAGCCACGGAGACACCGTGTACGTGTATGAGGGCCTCTACCAGGAGCACGTCACCGTGAACGCATCCATCACGATCACCGGGGAGTCAACCGACGTCGTCGTCGACGCGCAGGGAAACGGCAGCGCTTTTATACTCATGGCCTCCACCGTTGCACTGGGCTCCCTGCATCTCCATCGGGGCGGCGGCCGGGCGGCAGACGCGCTGGTATCCACTCGTTTCGCCCGTGCATCTATTTCTGACTGTGTTTTTTCGCAGGCCCGCCAGGGTGTCGTCATCAATGACACTGCTCACGCGGTCATCGATAACTGCTCCTTCTCCCGGGTGGCAAAGGGCATCTCGCTGGTATCCTCGACGGCGGCACGCGTATCCAACTGCACGTTTTACAAGAACGGCATCGGTATCTATGCCCGGGGAAGCACTGACATGGAGATACGCGGCGTGTTCAGCGAGCAGGGAGGCGCAGGAGTCATGCTGCGGGATGTACAGAACGTGCGGGTGGAGCGGTCGACGCTGTCCAGCAACAATGAAAACCAGGTCAACCTGTACGCGGAGTATTCTAACAGTATCCATGTCGAGGACACACATATCCATGACAGTGGTTTCGCCGTCCATTTCGAGAACTGCGTCGACGCCACGATAACTGGATGCCACATCCATGATAACAAGATAGCTGTGCGTTTCAGCGAGAGCATCGATGGCGTCCTCTCCCATTCGGATGTCTACGCCAACGACGTAGCCGTCTACGTGGTCAC
>JBNGDQ010000274.1:0-2005 GCA_049975285.1 Thermoplasmatota archaeon | reverse complement strand
ACCCTTCTAGCCCCTCCGTGATGTAGTTAGTAAAATAGGAGCCATAGGACAGTTCGTCTTCACCGCAGGACATGAGTACCACGCGGCCAGTCCCCTGGATATCAGTAGCGAATTCCTGTGCCCATGCATTATGGTTTATGCTGTCTCCTATACCCCCGCTGTGACAGCTGTCAATAATAACAGCTACCCCTTTCGAGTCAAGCCGACTGAGCAGGAAATTCAGTTCATCATCCCATATACAAGTATAGGGTTTTTCAAAACCATAATAGGTGACTAGATACTCATCTTTGCCATCGCTCTCGTCAAAGGGCGGTAGATCGGGGCCCTGGATGCCATGCGTGGTAATGTATACCAATGAGACGTCGTTCTCATCATCGTTATCTGCCAACCATCTCAGAGCTTCTACAATGTTGACCGCGGTGCATTCCCTGCCCTTCAGCACCTTGATGTGGTCGTTCTGCCAGTGCTCAGACAGCAATAACGTTTCATAGAGGTTGTCTATTGCCGTCAACATGGAAGGGCGATTCTCATTAGGATGACCCGCATATTCACCAACCGCCATCAACACTGCCCAGTACTCAGTCTCATCTCCCTCATGTGATGATTGTACCGAACTACGGGCCTCATTGTCCATGTCTTTGGATGACTGTTCGATATCAACCTCCACCACTGTAGAACATGAGCCAGCCACTACAAACATCACCGCTACCAGCACATATACAACTGCCTTTAGTGCTATGTTATACCTCATGCTTACGCCTCCAGTTATGTAAACTGTTTTAGCTACATAAATATTCGCTTGTGGTGAAGCCGATTGGTACTGGGGAATTCAGGATAAAGAAAGCGGGACGGGATAGCACTCAACGTTGTTGTAGTTTTCAGTTTGCCTGAGCGTCTGCTGTGCGTGTTGATTTGTTAATATGACGATTGGACCCAGCATAAAACATAGACTGTACTCATACTGGTCCCATACTTGAACTAGAACTGTTCCTGTTCCAAATCCAAAGAGGAATCCTGTGCGGATGGTTGTTGTTGCTCCAATGGGAAGTGTGTCTATTTCCCCTGAGGTTATTTTATCGCCGATGAATACATTGCCCTCTATATCTATGGTCCAACTTACGTTCAATGCATCCCCGTCTCCCGAGTTTTTTATGATAGCCGAAACTCCTAGTCCCCCGGATAACTTTGTTATCTCGATGAAAGGCTGCTGTTCTGAAATACCAAAATAAACGTCATCATAGTACGCCCCTTCTGAGGGGTTCACGCTACTAAAAGCCCAGTAGGCAACCCATAATTGCACATATTTTATATTGTCAATGAGGGATTGGTTAAAATGGTCGCAGGGGATGTATTGGTAATAATGCCATTCCTGATCTAAATAGGGCATTCTCACCACCCGGGTCACATCGATAGGTTTTTTATTTATGTCGTAGGGAGAGACGGCGAGGCCCGCAAAATTGTACCCATTGGGCTCTGCATCATATTTGTACCACGCTCCAAAAACATAGTCGTTTGTCACCGGGTCTATCTCAATTAACTCTGTGGTATCCAAGCTTCCGAGTTCATTCATTCTTATATTCGAGATGCTGACGGATTTGCTCCCCGTGTGCGATTCCTCACTAGTCCATGAAAATGCATGGTCACCCCAATAGGCCCATCCATCCGGCATATCACCGCTACCCTCTTCAAATGAAGGATTCGGTGCAAGATTATCCTGCAGACACGGAACTGGCTGTTCCACTATTGGTAGTTGCTCATTTACACTCGCTATGTTAACAGGCACTACAAACATCACCGCTACCAGCAGACACACGATTCCCTTCATTAATCCCTTATGCCTCATGTTACGCCTCCACCTACAATAGCCGGTTTCACTTTAAAAAATTATCCCAAAATCAAAGCTTGTTGAACCGAAAGAGCTTGGCATCCAGAAATGATAGAACCGAAAATGGGAAAAAAGAAAAGAAGGGAAAAGGATTCGGGTAGGGTTATTCCGAACAGATCA
>JBNGDQ010000273.1:0-2005 GCA_049975285.1 Thermoplasmatota archaeon | reverse complement strand
AGTAGATGTCCTTGTTGCCGTTGCGGTTGTCGGTCCACACGATTCCAGCCTGGGAGATGTCGGCTGTGCCGGCCTCTGCCACCACGGTGCCATCCTGGTCGTTGACCTGCTCGGGCTCTTCCCAGGTGGCTCCGCCGTCCTCGGACTTCGCCAGGTACAGGTTGCCCTGCTTGACGAAGGTGACGAACACGTTGTTGCCCGCGGCGTGGACGGCCGGATAGGTCTCGTCCACCAGCTGGGCGTCGGCGGGCAGACTGGAATCCCAGGTGGCTCCGCCGTTATGCGAGTACTGGCACTTGATGTTGTAGTCGCCGTAGGTGGGGTCGTAGACCTGGTAGACCACGTAGATGCTGTTGCCGGTGCCCACTGCATCGGGGTCAAAGGCCTCCACGTCGTCCTCAAACCAGAACTGGTTTTCCACGTACTCCAGGTCCACTTCCTCGGTGTACACGGTCCACTTTATCAGGGGCTGTCGCATGCCGGTCTCCTCCCGGTCTGCATCCATGACAAAGCCGTAGTGGTCACCCATGAAAGTGAAGCCCTCCATGTTGCCTGGCGCGTAGTAGGTACCCGTATGGGATTGAGCATCGTACCAGAACGAGCCACCCAACAGTGCCAAGTCTTCAACTGAAGCATAGCCCCACATGGCACATTCATATCCGCTGCTTTCTCCAGTAAGGGGAGTGACCATGGCCAGTGTTCCTTCGCCCTCGTAATCAGTGGTATACATGACAGCGGTATCAGTTATCGCATCGAAGCCGCCCCATCCGGTGTAGTCCCAGGTGGTGGGTTCAGCGACGCTGGGTATCTTGAAAAGCATCTCCCAGCCACCGGTTTCATCGGCAAAGGCGCCAAGGATGGTATTACCCTCGCCGCAGTACATCATGGACGGGCTAGTCTGTCTTCCCTCCAGTTCACCCCAGGGGGTGGCCGCTGCGCTCCAGCTGTTGCCGCCGTTGGTAGAAGTGGCCAGCATCACGTTGGTGTCGAAAACACCCAGTTTTTCGGTGTAGGACACCACGTAGTTGCCGCTGCCGTCGGCCGCGATGACCGGTTCGTATTCGTCGTTGTCCCCTGCCGCCACTACCGTTCCCATGCCGTTGCTCACCACGTTGGTGGGCGCTGCGGGGAACGATGACGTCTCCGTTGTTGCCGATAATGCGGTTTCCGTGCTAGCAACCATCAGTATTGCAACCACTATTGCCCCTATGCTTATTGCCTTGTTATTTCTCATGTTTGTGCCTCCGGATAACATAATATCTAATGGTTTTAAAAACTTAACGTCCTGTATGTGGACGGAGGGGCGGAAGGATGGAGTCCGGGGAGGGCCGCTACAGCACTTCCATTCCCTTGGCCATCTCCCGCTTGGCCACTCCCTTGCCCAGCTTCTGGGTCATCTCCTTGTAGAACTCCATCATTTCGTCGTCGATGGAGGGGCGTACGGTTTCCAGGGCTTTGGTGAAGTGCTTGTTCTTGACTTTGCGTGCCTCGATGTTCTCCCGCATGGCGATCATGGCGGCTTCCCGGCATACGGCCTCTATATCAGCCCCGGCGTATCCTTCGCTGATGTCGGCCAACTTGTCAAGGTCCACGTCCTTGGCCAGGGGCATCCGGGCAGTGTGAATCTTGAAGATGTCCTTCCGCGCCGCGGCGTCGGGCTGTCCCACCAGGATGAGCTCGTCGAAGCGACCCGGCCGCAGGAAGGAGGAATCGATGATGTCCGGGCGGTTGGTGGCGCCGATGATGACCACATCGTCCATGCTCTCCACGCCGTCCATGGAGGTCAGCAGCTGGTTGACCACGGTGTCCGTCACCCGGGAGCCCTCGTGCGAGCCCCGCCGGGGGGCCAGAGCGTCGATTTCATCGAGGAATATGATGGAGGGGGCCGACTGCTTTGCCTTCTTGAACAATTCGCGAACCGCCTTCTCGCTCTCGCCCACCCACTTGGAGAACACCTCGGGCCCCTTGATGGACAAAAAGTTGGCATTGGATTCGTTGGCCACCG
>JBNGDQ010000272.1:0-2017 GCA_049975285.1 Thermoplasmatota archaeon | reverse complement strand
CGCTGGATGTAGCCATCCGCCTCTAGTTTTTGTATCATCTTTGAGGTGGTTGCCTTGCTGACGTGGAGCTGTTCGGTGACGTCCCGCTGGCTCATCTGTCCGGCATGGCATAATCGCATGAGGATGTGGAATTCGCCCCAGGTGAGGTTGATGGATGAAAGCTGGTGTTCCACGTAGATGCGGGTCTGCCAGTGGAGGATGGAGAATAGCTTGCCGAGCGATGGGGCTGCATCGTCGGTGTCCATGTGTCCCCATGCACCCGGGCATAAAAAGGTTTCGGTAGAAACCATTTAGTCTGTTTCTGCCAGTTTTTCCCGGACCACTTCCAGGTTGTCAGGATGCTCCTCGAAGTATTCCCGCACGGGCTCCAGTAGCTCGTTGAGATACCCGGCGACGGTCTGCTTCAGATCCAGCGGATGCAGCTCCTTTTCCGCGAAGGCAGCCGCGAGCTCATCGTAGCTCTCGAAATGCATGTCCCCGCCGTATTTCTCCGGCCGCTCGATGGTCATCTCATCGAACGAGGGAAACAGCAGATAGCGGCAGAACTCCAGGATGGGATTATCCTCCACGACGCCCTCCGGGCAGTACGCCTGCCGTATCTTTTCCTCAACGTCATCGGGACTATCATGAATAAAGATACAGCTCGTCGGCTTGCTCTTCGACATCTTGGCGTCCATCCGCGATCCCGGCTCCAGACTCGACAATATCGGCGTGTGCAACGCCACCGGCGACTTCTTATCCATCTTCTTCGCGATATCCCGGCACAGCATGTGTGCATGCCGCTGATCCATGCCTCCATACGCCAGGTCCAGGTCCAGGTAAAAGATATCAGCCACCTGCATCGCCGGGTACAGAAACTTGGAAAAATCCTTCTCCGCCTCATCCGCCGTCCGACCCATGATATCCATGGAACGCCGGATGCGGGCCAGCGACGCATTTTTAGCCACGCGGAGCACCAGCTCCCAGTATCCTGCATCATTGACGTAGTCACTGGCATACAGATAACGGACGCCCTCCACGCCCAGGGCAGCGAAGCAGTCCTTCATGTACTCCCCGCATGCCTTGATGACCTCCATGTCGCCCTGCAGCTTGTCGTTCACCCAGGCATGCCAGTCCGCCAGCAGCACCGTGACATCGAACCCGGCTGCCTGCAAGTCTCGTATCTTGTTAGAGCAGATAACCCAGCCTGTATGCACCAGACCCGACGGCTCAAAGCCAATGTAGGCCTTTTTTTCATCCTGCCGCAGCACCTGCTCAAGTTCCTCCCGGGTGACGACTTCTTCAGCCTGTCTCGTCACACGCTCCATATCGTTCATCGGGATGAAATAAACGAGCCCTTAAAAAGCTATGGTGACATGGATGCCTGCCGTCGGCCGCCTGGCATGCGGTGCCTAAAAAATACTCCGCCGGGATATCAGGGAGCGCAGCAACACCAGGATAGGGATGATTTCGAGGCGGCCGGTCCACATGTTTATTATCAGCATGACTTTGGCAACAGGGTCCATCCCCATAGAGGTTATCCCTACAGATAAGCCAACGTTCCCCTGCGCCGATGCCACCTCGAACAGGACATCCTCGAGGCTGCCGCCCACTGTGTTGAGCAGCACGAACACGCCCGCGAGGAGCATTAATATCCAAAGCATGAGCATCATGGATGCCTCACCGGTTTCCCGCTCTGCCTCGTCCCGGGTGAGCAGCTTTCTGCCCACCTTGCGAGGAACACGTCCGCCCTTCGGTAGGAAGATATCCCGGACGCCCCACACGATGCGCTTGAACAGGAGATTACCCCTGATGAGCTTAATGCCGCCCGTGGTGGCCCCGGCGGCGCCACCGATCACCATTGACATGGACAGGAGAACCTTGGCGGAGACGTCCCAGCCAGACAGGTCGACGCTCTGGAATCCCGTCGTGGTCTGTGCGGAGATAAGTTGGAAAACCGAGTGACGTACCGCGAACTCCCAATCGCCATAATCATGCATGACGAACAAGGTGAGCGCCAGGCTGCCAGCTACTATGA
>JBNGDQ010000271.1:0-2018 GCA_049975285.1 Thermoplasmatota archaeon | reverse complement strand
CGATGGTGTAGACGTCGAAGGCCTGGCTGCGGGTCTCATTATCCCCGGTGAGGAAATCGATGCTGTACAGGGTTACATTGTCGATGGTGATGGCGCCGTCGGCTTCGCTGCCGGTGACGGTGCCTTCGTCTTTCATCTTGTCCCAGAGGACTTTGCAGGAGCTGCAGCCCTGATACCAGAAGAAGAGCATGACCACAGTGGTGTCATTCAATGCTTCGGCAATCCAGGCGGGATGTGACACAGTCTCTCCTTCTTTGCCGCCGTAGAGCGAGGGATAGGTGGTCCAGAAGTCATCGAAGACTTTGCCAGCTGGGTCTAAGGCCAGGCAGCCCCAGCATCGGTTCTCGTTGAATCGCTGGGATGCCTCGTAGGCGCCGAGGGCTCCCACGGCGAGGAGGAGACCAGCAACGATGAGGGCTATAAGCTGGAGGAGGCGCATGTTATGCTCCTATCTGGATGGGGTCGATGGCTCGGCGGAGCGTGGCGATGGCTGACAGGGAGGCGAGGTAGCTGGATTTGGGATTGTTGGGGTTGGGCAGGTTTTCCACTTCGGCGCGCAGGCGGCCGAAGTCGCCGTGAGCGAGGACTTTGTGGCTGTTGGTCTTGACGACGGGGTCAGCCACGACTTTGACCTTGGTGCGGTCGAAGCCGATGCCGGCCAGGGAGAGACAGGCAGCTACGTTGATATTCTTGGGGAGGTATTCGACGGCGTCGCGGGCTTTGCCTTCAAAGATGATGGTGCGTTTGTCGAGGTCGCGGCCCAGGGATTCAGGGGACTTGGTGGTGACCAGGGTGACTTCGTCGATGTCTGCATGGTGGGCGGCTTTGATGCCGTCGATGCCGCAGACTGCCCCGGAGGGGAGATAGATAGTGCAGCGGTGCTGTCGGGCTTTGTCTCGCAGGCGGTCTCGCAGCTCGTCGTCGAGGAGGCCGCCGATGCTCATGATGATGAGGTCGGTGTCGGCTTCGATGACGCGCTCCGCGTATTGCTGAACGGCCTGATGGGAGGCAGCCTCGAAGACCAGGTCAACCCGGGGGAGGTATTCCTCGAATGACATGACGGATGCCTTGTCTACAGCGGCGGCGAGCTCTTCGGCTTTTGTTTCGTCGATGTCGTAGAGGTAGATGGCCGATATTTCATCCATATGGTCGGCGGCTTTGGCGACGTCGCTGCCGATGGCACCGCAGCCGATGATGCCGAGCTGCAGGGAATCCATAGCAATAAATAGATGCTTTCTATTAATACGTTCCCATGAGTGAGATTCGAGAGGAGGAGCTGCAGCGCTTCATCGATGAGGATTTGGGTGATGCGGGTGACGTGACCTCGAAGGCGTTGCTGGCTGATCAGCAGGCGGAGGGGGCGCTCAAGGCGAAGCAGCCGTGTATCCTGGCTGGGGTGGCTGAAGCACGGGAGGTGTTTGCTCATTTTGGTATCCAGGTGGAGCAGGTGGCTGAGGATGGCGATGAGGTGGCCTCGGGGGGGACGGTGCTGGAGGTGTATGGTGACGCGAAGAGTATCCTGGCGGCGGAGCGGCTGGCCTTGAATATTGTGACCCGGATGACGGGTATTGCCACGTTGACGCATGAGTTGATGGAGACCTGCCGGAAGAAGAATCCAGAGGTGAAGGTGGCAGCCACGCGGAAGACTACGCCGGGGTTCCGCCGCTATGAGAAAAAAGCGGTCGGGCTCGGCGGGGGTATGACGCATCGCCATGGTCTCTACGATGGCATCATTATCAAGGATAATCATTTGGCGTTTATGTCTATCCGGGAGGCGATTCGGAAGGCGAAGCAGCGGCTGGATATGCCTGTGGAGGTGGAGGTGGAGACGGTGGAGGAGGCGGTGATTGCGGCGGAGGAGGAAGCTGACGTCATCATGTTGGATAATATGCCCCCGGCGAAGGGGAAGATAGCGGCAAGTGAGGCTCGGGAGGTCTACCCGGATGTGGTTATCGAGGTTTCTGGGGGCATCACGCCGGATAACATCACGAATTATACCTATGCGGATGTCATCTCGC
>JBNGDQ010000270.1:0-2024 GCA_049975285.1 Thermoplasmatota archaeon | reverse complement strand
GTGTAGGCCCAGACGACGCCGTCGTCTCCCTTGACGCCCTTCGCCCGGATGCGGCCGGGGATGTTGCCCCGCCCGCGACGCCAGATGGCCTCATTCAGGCTGGCATCCAGGCGCACGTCGTCGCTCTTCATGTGCTTGGCTAAGAAGTGCTGTATCTCCTTCACTGCCCGGTTGGTGCGGCGGGGTCGCGGCAGTGACTTTACCCGCATCAATGGAATAGTGTAAATCCGTTCTTCTGGCATTTCATCACCGTTTTATTACTTCTTGAGATTGCTGCGGCGCCAGTGGCGGCGCTTGGGGTGGCGGAGAAACCGCCGGTTGGTTTTCATGATAATCCAGGCGGGAACACGCCTGTTCTGTTTGGTCGCCCGGTTCAGGCGTTTTTTCTTCCCCAGAGTCTTGTTTCGTGACATCATTTCCTCCGTATGTTTATATCTCGCTTTTTCGGTGTTAGTCGTTTGATGACCTCTTGAAACTGCTCGTCGTCAAGCTTTTCCTGTATACGCCCCATTTGGTAGAGGCGGATGAGTTGATTTTCAATCATTTCTGCCCGCTGGGGCTGCGCGACGCGGATGCGACCGAGACGCTCCCGGGCCTTCGGTGTGAGGATTTGCCGCATGAGAGCTTTTTTCTGGGCCTGCACGTATTCTTCCTGGGCTTCCTGCTGCTCTTCCTGCTGTTGTTGCTGTATCTCCTGCATCATGCGCCGCTTGATATCCTCTGTGTCCATACTTTCCACACAACTTATTTTATTTAAGGTTTATTATGTCGTCGCGACGTCGTTTGCGACGCCGTCAACGAATGATTTCCCTTCCGGGGTGATGACGCGTCCTTCACCCTCGACCGTGGTTATGAGGCCGGCTTCTTCGAGCTGCTGCAGGCCGGTCCGGACGATGGAGCCGCTGCCCTTCCTGCTCTGGTAGGGCTTCACCCCGCGGTCTCGTTTGCCGCCGTAGAAGCTGCGGAGTCGCTCCGTCCCGATGGGGCCCCGCATGTAGACCTTGCGCAGAATGGCGGCGATGCGCGTATACCACCAGTCCGGGTTGTCCGGCTGCCGCTCACGGTGCACGCCGGTCTTCACCCAGGCGGCCCACTCGGGCGGTTCGATACTGTACTCGCTGTGCAGCTTCTGCGAGAGCGATGCGATGAGCTTGTCTGCTGGAACGTCATATGCAGTCGTCATTTTCTCATCGCCCAATGCGGAAGGTATATAAAATCTTTTCACCGCTCATCAGAAAGCGGTGGGCAGCAGCAGGCTGGCCTCGTCCCGTTCAATGATCTTCAAAGATGAAGAGGTCCTCGATGGTCGTGTGAGCGCCCGGGCGACGTCATGGGCAAGCTGCAAAGAGGGATTATATTTTCCCTTCTCCAGGAAGAGGATGGTCTCCCGCCGTACGCCCACCTTGCGGGCCAGGTCTTCCTGTGTCAGGTCATACCGGGCTCGCAGCTCCCGTATCCGGGTTTTCATGGCTATATCCCTTTCCGGGCGAGGTAGATATACGCCAAGATGAACGCAAGCCCTGATACGAGAACCACGACTGCCCCGTTTTGGCTGCCTGTCAGCTCGACGTCGAACAGGATACCCGCTGCCAGGTTTCCTCCGACTGCGCTCCATATCGCCGCGATGAAGCCGTAGTAGCCTGCTCTATAACTGACCTCTATAAGCCTCTCGTCTTTGGCCGGTAGTCCCCGCCGCACGTTTTTCATTCTATCCCAGAGAAGATACGTGGCTGATGCCACGAGGATGGCTGCTATACCTACGGGGACGGATTCGCCGATGTCCAGATCGCCTGCGCCTGCCATCCAGAGCAGGAGTGTCACGACGACGGAGAGGGCTATACCGATTCCGGCTGCTATTCCAAGCTTGTCTCTCATTTCCCTCACATATTATTTAACTGTTCACTCCCGTTTTTTTGGTCAAATCGACCAAGTAGATATTAACATCACCGCTATTTTTCTTCTTTCACTTCACTGTACGGTACATCACAGCCTCATCCTAATCTGGACGCCACATCAGGAAGCCG
>JBNGDQ010000269.1:0-2035 GCA_049975285.1 Thermoplasmatota archaeon | reverse complement strand
ATTGGGGGGAGGACAATAGAATAGCTCTCTACCCCGGGTGGCGCACCCCCGCCACCTCTCCCCCCGCCCCTTCTCAGCTATCTTCAGATGGACAGCACCCGAGTATAGTATAAATTATCCGGAAAAAGAGAGGCCCGGGCCGGGATTTTCATACGCTCACAGCGATTTTGAACCCGAGACAGGGGATCCACAGTCCCCTATGTTGCCGCTACACTACCCGGGCCACACCACAGGGAATGCCTCCCCGTATTTTATTATTTCGGGCTACCCGGCCAGAAACGCGGTCAGCACGAACAACACGAACAGCACGGCCATCTCGCCGTCCACCAGGAACCCGTAATGGCTCTTCGGAATCCGGTTACCCCTCCGGCACAGATATATAATATAGAAGTAGCTGTACGCGATACTGAACGCCAGGACCGGAACGTACAGCATAAACACGGAGAAATGCACCACCATCAAGAGCCACGGGATAAACAATGAGTTCACCGCCAGCAGCAGCCACTTCGTATTATCCACCCCGAGGCGCACCGGAATCGTATCCACGCCCACGGCGGCGTCGCCCTGCATGTCCCGCGTGTCAAAGACGATGGTATTGACCATGCCCTTGATGAAAATAAATGATAATACCAGCGAAAAATGAATCCATTCAAACCCGAGCACCGCGGGCAGCAGCGCCGCCTCCAGTCCAAAGGACAGCGACACCGTCACGTTTTTACCAACCAGGTAATCCTTGAACCGCCGCGCGCCGACGGGCGTGCTATACAGGATACCCAGGATGAGCGGCACCAGAAACACCGGGACGGCGAACAGGCTCACCGTAGCTCCGAGCACCAGGGCGCCACCGTACGCGCCGAGAGCAACCGCCAGCAGGTGATTGGTGTCACTCAGGAAATACTGCTCACGTTCCGGCATGTTCACGGCATCTTCCCCCTTATCGGTCACCATGTTAAAGGTATAGACGCCCAGGGTGACCAGAAACGCGCCGGCGAGCAGCGCCGGATGGAAAGCAACGCCGTACAGCATAAACGCTATGCCGGCCACCGCCGTGCTGCTTACCGCTACGATAAGCGGCGAGTACACCAGCAGCGAAATGATTGCATCGAGCCACGCAGCAGCGTGCTCAGATATCCTCCAATACCACGAGCCGTGCTCGGCTCTTGTAGTATTTGAATAGCTCTCTACCCCAATTTATCGCCCCTTTGTCTCTACTCACTAGGTCGTGAGAGACGTCATAGATGCCGTCCCGGCCGAATAGCCCCAAGGCCAGCACGGTATCCGTGACCGTAAATGCCACCTGCACCTCCTCGTCCAACCGCCAGAGGGAAAGATTATCGTTCTCCAGAATGGCGCGGAAGCCTGCCTGGTCGATGTCTACCAGCTCGTCCAGTACTTTTTCCGTGAGCACCAGGTGGACCTTTGCTTTGTTCTCCAGCAGCTTTTTTATCATGGGCACGAAGGCGTCCACAAAGATGGGAGACACGCCCTGGAACGTGCGAGCCTTCTGCGTGAGTTCCTTGTACACGGTGAAGGTCCTGAAGATGTTGCGCACGCTCGACGTCAGTATCTCATAGTCCCCGATTTCATGGATACGATTCAGAAACGGCTGCGGGATGGCTTCCACGTTGTGCGTCAGCCAGAAATCCTTCTCCCGCTCGAATACATCCATGGTCTGTATGATGTCATGCAGCTTGGCCGCTACGACGCTGCCCACAGAGGTGAGATGATACCCGTCATCTCGTTCCACTAACATGTCCTCTTTCTCCAGGTCGCGGGCGGCATGGATGACGCTCGAGGCACTGGCGCCGATCTCGTCGCGCAGCACACTCGACGTTTTGGGTTCCTCTTGCAGACCAAGCATGATTTTCGTCCTCACCTTGGAAGAAGTTATGAATTTGAGCGTTTCGCCTACCGCATCGTGGGCGTCGTAACTCTTCCTCCCCATGCAGACCAATATTGGCCTTATGGTATTTATAATATTCGAAGTTGTATATATTGCATACGGTCGACAAAATTGTGCTACCCTGACAACCTC
>JBNGDQ010000268.1:0-2061 GCA_049975285.1 Thermoplasmatota archaeon | reverse complement strand
CGTGCAGTTCATAGTAGCTCCTCGTTCGGGGGGTGTTGACGCCTCGTTCGCCGCCAGCGAAGCCGAAAAAACCGACTTTTTTGCTGGGATTGGCGGCGACGCCGCCGCCCGCGAATGCTTCATCGTCGCCCAGGCCGAAGCCGGAGGCGGTGATGGGAATGATGGTCCCGAAACCGAAGAGTTTCCCGAGGACGCTCTGGGAGGAGTCGATGTCGGATATTTTTTCGTAGCGGATGCTCCGCTGCCGCGACCGCAGCAGCCCGCCTTGGAGGACGATGCGGAGATTGGTAAGCACGTAGCTGTGGGTATGCCGGTATATCTCGGCGAGAGGAAACCCGACGAGAAAGGTCAGCAGGGTGTAGATGGGTAAGAACAGCGAGGTGTCATCCCAGAGGCCGAGCTGCCAGGCTAGGATGAGCCCAACCGCGATAACACTAGCGTAGGCAAAAAAGATGCGCCATCTGACCAGGGTGATGGAGGCTGCGACGCCGATGAGCACTAGGCCGGCCGTCCAGATGACGATGGCGAGCGGCGCGTCCAGCCCGAGGTTGATGGTATCCCAGACCGGGTCGTTGTACAGCCACAGCAAAAAAATGCTCCACAGAACCGGGATCAGCCAGATGAGATGGAGATGTATGAAGGAGAGCACGTGCGGTGTAAGCTTCGTTTTGACGGTTTCGTTGTCCAGCGGTTCAAATGTCACACCTTTTTATCGGTCGCTCATATACATGTTTTTTCATTTATTCACGGTACTGCAGGCGGATATCACGGGTTTTCAGATAAAAACATTGGCTGTAATAGCAAAACATTTTAATAAATGTTGTCGTTTTACCTTTTAAATAGGTGATTTGATGAAGAAGATTGTCGAAGAAGCAATGTCACGTGTTAATAGTGGTGAACCTCGAGAAGTAGAGATGGATGAAGGCGAAAAGCGAGAACTGGAGCGGAGCAACCAGGAGCTGGAGGAAGTATTAGCTGGCCTTACCACTAATATTAAAGTCGTTGGTTGCGGCGGCGCAGGTACCAATACCATTGCTCGATGCGTCGAGGCCAAGGTATACGGCGCTCAGATGATTGCTATGAATACCGACGCGCAGCATCTCCTTCACAGCAGCGTCCCCAACAAGATGCTGATAGGAAAACGGGTCACCAAGGGATTCGGCGCTGGCTCGATGCCCCAGAAGGGACGCGAGGCAGCCATGGAAAGCGAAGCGGAGATCCGGGAAAAACTTGAGGGATCTGACATGGTCTTCGTGACCTGTGGGCTTGGCGGCGGGACCGGCACCGGATCAGCGCCTGTAGTGGCAAAGAATGCCATGGAGGATGACGCGCTGACCATCGCTATCGTAACCATGCCGTTTAGTGTCGAGGGGCGCATCCGGCGGGAAAACGCTGAGATGGGGCTCTCCCGGCTGCGGGATACCTGTGACACAGTCATCGTCATTCCCAATGATCGGCTTTTGGACGTGGCTCCGCGGATGCCCATCAACGCGGCTTTCAAGATGGCCGATGAGATATTGATGCGGAGTATCAAGGGCATCACGGAGATGATCACCAAGCCTGGTCTTATCAACTTGGATTTCGCGGATTTGAAGACGATTATGCATCGCGGCGGGGTGGCCATGATTGGTATCGGCGAATCAGACGGCGAGGACCGCGCGACCGCTGCTGTAACTGAGGCACTGTCGTCTCCCCTGCTCGACGTGGATGTGAGCGAGGCGACGGGAGCCCTGGTCAACGTCATCGGCGGCCAGGATATGACCATCAAGGAGGCAGAGGGTGTCGTCGAGGAGCTGTATTCGCGTATTAATCCCGATGCATCTATCATCTGGGGCACCTCCATCGATGAGAGTCTGAAGCGGGAGTTGAAGGTCATGCTGGTCGTTACGGGTGTCAAGTCCAAGCAAATCCTAGGCCGGTCATCCGACGAGGAGATGGACGCCAAGAAAGAACACGGCATCGACATCATCAGGTGAACGGTAGGTAACCATGAACGCGAAGAAGAGCACGGAAATGAGTCCAGCGATGGAGCGAGCCTGGGAGCTGCAGCACAAGATAGAG
>JBNGDQ010000267.1:0-2070 GCA_049975285.1 Thermoplasmatota archaeon | reverse complement strand
CCTCTGCGGCGCTCAGGCGTCCTCCATCGTAGATCTCGTTTGTCGTAATAATCTCGGCGTATTCCCCGGCTGTATATGCGGCCAATCGAGAGAGCGGCACGTTGTTCACCGAGACCGTTACATTGCCGGAGTTGAGGTTGCCGCTTACCGATATACCGGTGCCGCCGGTCACGGTCCTTGAGCAGTTGGTGGCGAGCAGTGCCAGCGGAACCCGCTGATTAGCAAAATCGTAGAGATTGAGCCAGGCGGAGTTCGCTTCGTTGCGTATTTTCAGGATGTTCGCCGTGGTATCGGCCCAGAACTGGAGTGCCACAGGCGATGCGGGCGACGACCCTCCGGAGAAGTTGCTCTGCAGCGCCAGGAAGTTCTTTTCCATGTTCTCGAAACACGTCTGGGCCACGGTAGAGGTGGAATAGACGTCGGAGGTGAAATCCTGGGCGGCCTGCAGGGAGGCCACGAACTGGCGCGGCGAGGGCCAGATGATGAGCCAGGCTGCCAGCAGCAGGGATATGATAAAATATGACGCGGTCTTTTTCAGTCTATCCATAATCTATCTCCTTTATGATGAGGTGCAGAATTTGACGGTCATTTGCTCGACCAGGGCATTGATGGCAGCCGATGGGTCGGTGATGGTGACCTCGATCTGGGCGTAGCGCGCCGTGATCTCGGCGCAGAGGATCTCCAGGCGGGACACCTGGGAGGTGACGCCCGTGGTGTCGCCGTAGTTGAGCTTGATGGTCACGGACGGCGCGGCATCCAGGGCGAATATCTCGGCGAAGGTGCGGTCCATGCCGAGATCTGCGAAGGTCTCTCCTGCCGGGAAGATATCTGCCATCGTGGTGCCTGCTCCGGTGACCACGATGTCGGCCAGGGCGTAGACGAGGCGCCTGGCGGATGAGCCCAGGTCGATCACCGCGCTCTTCCAGGTGCCGGTGAGCACGCCTGCGGTGTGGCTGCACATGAGGTGATCCTCCGAGTTGTACGTGGTGTGCTCGGTGTTGTCATGGGTGCCGGCGGTGAAGTCCAGGGTGGTGGTCAGCCCGGTGACGACGGACCAGCCGTCGGGCGGGTCGATGAGGCTCACCGTGGCCGAGCGCGGGGTGGTGCCGTAGAGGCCGTTTTTGCCCAGGGTGTTGATGAGAAAGGTGTGGCTGCCCGGCTTGACGCCATAGAGCGGGTAGTTGGGCGACTCGTTGGATGCCAGGAACAGCGCGCCGGTCCAGGTGGTGCCGAGCCGGAACTCGTAGACGTCGTTGTCGTCGGTGATGAGCTTGGCGGCATAGAGGTTGACGGTGGACCCGTTTATGATTGCCTCGAGCGCGGTCACCGAGGGCGGGGGCGTTGCCGATACCCCGGTTATGAGGCGGCTGATCTTGTAGTCGTCGGCATCGGCCTGGGCCGGGCCGTGCCGGGAGACCACCTTGAGGCGGACATAGTACGTCACACCCTCGGTCACGTTGCCGATCTCGAAACTTTCACGCACGGGATACAGGTATTCCCAGGTCTCGTTGTCGTAGCTCAGATACACGTCCACGTGGTCGAACCAGGGATACCCTGCCGGCTGGTCAAACGAGATCATCAGCGCGATGAACGAGCGGCCGCGGTAGGCGGTGACCGCCTCGGAGACGCTCACATTCTCCACACCGGGAGGCACCTCGTGCGGGTTCGGCAGGGTGCAGGTGTATACGTCGGCAAGTGCTATGTTGACCTCGTCGTCATAGAGCTCCGCGCTCTCATAGGCCAGGGTCAGCGGCACCGTGCCGTCAGCGGAGATCCTCCCGGAGGAGACGACCCTGAAGTACTGCCCGGATATGCCCAGGGCCGAAAATGTCCCGGTTATGATATCGCCGGGCTCGAGCTTGAACGCATCGTCGCGGAAGGTGCCGGTCACCACACGGTCGAGCCATGCCCGCTTCAGCTCATAGGTGCCGACGATGGCTGCATGTTCCTTGTTTACGCACCCGGCCAGCGTCATCTCCGGGATGTATCCCTGCACCTCGCCTATCATGATGCTGTCCGTGGAATACCCGCCGGAAGGGTCCGCATACAACACCTTCATGCCGTCGGGCC
>JBNGDQ010000266.1:0-2075 GCA_049975285.1 Thermoplasmatota archaeon | reverse complement strand
GTAGGTACCTGTGGAGTGCAGTCCGACGGGGGAGATGGACTCCACGCCCAGGTCGTCACTGGCTTTTACATAGGTGAGCTGCGTCTGATAGTTATTAAGAGCGTTTTCGTCGCCACCGAGACGCGTCGAAATGTTGACCAGATACCAGCCCGCCGATGGGGCGTTCCAGGTAGAGGTCACATAGGTCTGCTCGCCGCTGTCCAGTGAGGATACAACGACGTTGGAGCTGTCTATCAAGCTCAGGACATCGGTGGCATAGAACACCACGTCATCCACAAACATGCCGATCTTGTGGGTGGAACCGTCGGACACCCAGTTGAACTTGATTTTCACCTCGTCGGTCAGATCAACGTATTCCTCCACAGGGAAGCTGTAGCGCAAGCCGGGGAGGTTACCTTCAAAGTTGATGTAGTTAAGTTTGCCTACCACGTCAACCCAGGTAGCGCCGCCGTCATCACTGAGGGAAACCGTGCCCCGGTCGAGGTAGTCACCGGTCCAGCCGTCATACTGTCCCTGGCTCCAGACATAAAACTCCACGGTGATGCTGTCGTGGCCCGTGCAGTCGATGGCCTGAGAAATCAGGTCGTCGTCGGCATTGGCCTTATAGGTGCTGCCCGGGGTACACTTGAATGAATGGGTGGGACTGCTGTAGTAGATGTCCTCCGACGGCTCAACAATGGTCCAGGTGTCGCCGTCGCCATCGTTGTCCACCACCGTCCACTTGCTGTCGCCGGATTCCATGTCATCATAGAACAGGGTGGTTCGGCGGATGCTGTACACGGAAAAGTTCACCATGAAGTTGGTCAAATCATTGATGCCGTAGTTTCTGATGGTGGCGTTGGCCGTATTCGCCCCCGTGCCGCTGACCTCACCCGGAGCATTGATCTCCCGGACGCCGGCGTCGTTGCCTTCAACCTCCGGCGGCTTTATCTCAATTTCCGGGTCGCCACACAGATTCGACGTATAGTAGGTCCAGCGCATACAGTCCTGATTGATGCGCCAGATGTTATCTTCCTTGGAATCGGCCAGTGCCTTACCCAGGGACCGATGTCCCTCACCAAAGATGGCATCCACAAACTCCCGTTCGAATGCGGTGCCGGGACCGTCCGTGGAGTTGCCATAACCCCAGCCATACCGGGTGTTCATCACCACGGCGAAGGCGCCGTACTCTCCGACCACCAGGTCCTCGGCGATGCTATCGTCAATCCAGCCATGCACGGGACCGGCGTTGTCAAAGGCGAACGGGTCACAGGCGATGGAATATGCAAAGAAGTATTTGTCATTCACCATGTTCGCCCAGTTGTTGGGCTCCCCGTAGTAACTGTAATGTCGCTCGCTCATCTCCAGCACCCAGTCCTCGCTGCCGTGGCCGTCGTGGATGATGATGTGGGTGCCATCGTTGATACGCTCCACCACCATGGCACCGGTCACCGCGTTGTCGCCACCGTAGATTTCATCGTAGAGCCGCTCCACGTTGTATCGGTCGTCTGCCGGGGGCTCTGCCGGGAACCCGGTGGTCACCACGCCGTGGTTCGCCGAGCCGTTGATGAGCATGTCGAGGTTGCCCGATGCATATTCCGCCACGCCGCCAAAGCCGAGATATTCGGCGAACAGCGTCACGTTGTTCAGGTAGTCATCGGTGCTGTCCTCATAGGCCAGTGTCTTTCGAACAAAGTTGCTAATCTCAGCGGCGTTGTCCACGGGTGCTCTGCCCACATAGACCTCCGCCCGGAGATCAACCGGGCCTCCATTGGGTCCGTCGTTGGGTTCACCCCAGAGGTTGTCCCCATCACCGTTGAAGGTGCCATCAAGGTTGGAGTAATAGACATCTGAGGGCATCTCCTGGGCATAGGAGTCAGTGGGGTCACCGTCATCCGGCGAACAGAACAGGTACCGAGCGGGCACCGTGTTGCTGTATTCCAGCGTGCCGGGCAGGTCGGCATCGCCGGCCAGCAGGACGTAATCGGTATGCCAATTCATGTAGGCATATTTGATGAAACGCCGTATCTGCGCCTGGGTGTCGTTGTTCCATGCCGCCGTGGTGTTCCAGAACTGGGAATCACCAACAATGGACT